>JADHOX010000006.1 GCA_016778805.1 Rickettsiales bacterium | reverse complement strand
CATTAAATATAGCAAAATTACTTGAAGCAGGTCATCTAGAAAAAGATAGAGATCAATATCAAATCACTGATCCTTTATTATTAGAATATTTGAAACGATTTCGTTCATAATCAATGATTTTTGTAAGTTTCAGAGTTGGTGATCTGATTTGAGGAATTTATTGATATTTACCTCTTCTGCATTTAAATCTAAGCTTTTATATGAATGTTCTGAACTGTAAGATTTATGTGATTCTGTCTCGTTACTCTCACTCATCTCAGCAAGCTCACATAAGGTTAATTTTGTAGATTCATTATATAAGTTATGCTGATTATTCTGTGAAACTCCAGTTTCATCTGTCATAGTCAAATTTAGGTCTTCAATTTTACCATTAGAGTCACTTGTTTTTTCAGCTTGAATAGGAGAAAGTCCACAAAAAAAAGAAAGGTCATCGTTATTTCTAAGAGAATGTTTTGATTCATCATATTCTTCAGGGACGCTTGATTTATTTAAGTCGCAGGTTTTACTATTTATATTTTGAGGTTTAATCTGATTGGAGGAATTAGGTTCTGCTAATTCATAATCTTTTTCTTCGAAAGATATTTCATGGTCATCCAATATTGTTTTTGTTGAGAAAAAGTAGTTGTTATCATCTGGATTATTTACTGTAATAGGACTGATAGGACGACTGATTGGAGGACTTTTTTTAGGTGTATAATCGTTGTAAGTACTGGACGAACTTGAATATTCTTGATCAATTCCTAATCGATTCCGATAATAATCATTTCCATATAAATCGGTAGAGGTTAAAGCGTCAGATCCATTTGTATATTTTGTTAGTTGTGTTTTTTGTGGTAATGTTAATTGGAAAAGATTATATTTGTTTTTACAATTAAATAATTTATCTGCTGTATTCTTATCCAAAAATTGAAATAAGCTAGATGAAATAGAAACTTCATTTTTAGGGATTATTATAACTTTATTGTTAACAGTTAGTCCTATCTTAAAAAAAATATAGTTTTCCTGTGATACTTTATCGCTTTTTCTAGATTCAATTTCATTAATATTATATTTTAGTTCATCATTAAAACGAAAAGGTTCATATGTTTTTAGAGGTTGTTGTTCGATAAAAAAAATGTCAAATTCATCTTTATTTATTTCAAAATGATCTGGATTTTGATAATCGAATCCTCTATATAATGAAATCTTAAAACCATAATCGAGTAATAAATTTAAAATATTTTTTTTATTATCATATCTGTGTTGTAAAACTTCGTCTTCTTTTAAATTCATTAATAATATATCAACAAAAGTTCTTTGACCTTTGAAAAGAAAGTTTTTGCTAGTATGTTTTATCAGGCTTTGAACCTGATTAAAATAACCCTTCTCTATAGCATAATATATTGGTGGATAATTTGATTTATCTAATGAATTTGCGTCAGCACCTTTTTCTAAAAGGAAGTTAGTAATAGTATTTTTGTAATTTAATGCAGCAAAATGAAGTGGAGTTTTGCCGGTTTGATGATCTAATTTATAATTAACAAGTTCAGGATATTTGTCTAATAGTAATGAAATTTGCGAAATACTATCAATATGTTGTTTTGTAATTATCGTCTTAAGGATTTTAGCATTCTGATCTAAGGTATTTTTTTTCTGATTTCTTGATAATAAATTACTAGGACAACATTCTTGAAAAATTGATATAAAAAACTCATTTTGCGTTTCGACAAAATAGTCATAAAGTGTTTTGCCACTAAGTTTGTTTTTTAATCTGAAAAGATGATGGTTCTCAGATAAATATTGTTTAATATCTTTAGATACTAAATCCAGATATTCTGGTTTTTTAGCATTAGGATTGTTTGAAACTAGATTTAAAAATCTTATTACTTTGTAAAATTTATCATTTTCAGAACTCTCCAATTCTTGTCGGTAAGATTCACTTTCTCTATAAAATGATACATCTTTATGAAAAGACCTTTCCGTTTCTTTAAATTCATCTATAGAAGTGAAGTTTAAAAAATTTAAAGCAGAATATTTGTCCGTTTTCTCTCTTCTCATTGTAATAATATTAATCGTTGTTATTATGCTACTTTACTAAGTGTTTATAACTCATGATTTGTTTTAAATAAAGCAAATTAATCATTAAATCCAAAAAATAATAAAGTTTTGGCCTATTTATGATAAAAAGATTCTATAACTCGCTCACAAACTAGATGTTTTTCAGTGATTTCAGCAATAAATTCTTTGAGTTTTACCATTTTATTAGAGCTTATTACAGGCTTTTGATGAATATTATCAAAAAATTCTATTTTTGATTCTTTTACCTGTTTTTGAAATTCATTTAAAATAAGTTCCTTTTTCTCGATTATTTGATCATCTGTTGTTTTTTCTTGTAACAAATCTTCGATTAAATTATTAGCTATAAAGTAAATTTCTAATTCGATATCATCAATATTTTGTAACCAAAACTTATAATCATTTTGATTATTTAAAGCACCAATGAGATTGTTGCTGACAATCTTAATTAATAAATTCCTAATTTTTAGAGCTTTTTCATAATTTATATGATCAAACCTAAATGCACTTTTGTCATAACTATTATTTACTTCATCAGATAAAATAGTTAGTTGGTTGCAAGTAATCTGGAACTCATCACCATTAATATTTCGTCTTCCGATATAATAAATTAATAATAAGTGAATAACGTTAAGCTCGTCACCTTTATCAAGAAATAGTTCACAGTGATTATCAAATAAAAAATGAGCTTCGTTAATTTTGTTGCATTTTACTGCAATTTCAAAAGCTGTTAGTGCTTCGGAACCTTTTTTATTAATATCGGCATTTAATTCAACCAAATTTGTTAATAAGGAAAGACTATCTGTTTCATTGATTACTCTATGAATTGGAGAATCTCCTATTTGATTGATTTGATTTGGATCCCATTCATAGTGATTATCTATAACGCTGAAAAAATTACTTTTAAGAAAAATATTTAGTCGATGATATTGTTCTTGTGCTCTCATAACAAAATTTTAATGTTAATTAAAGTTAAGTTATAACTAATATATCTAATTATTAAATATAAATGTTGTTTTGCAGTTACTTAATAGTTACCGCTTGATATCTCGATAAAAAATATAGGATATGAAAAAACAAATTATTATTGGTAATTTATTAAGATCACTTTACTAAAAAAATGAATTATTATTTATAGTTATGGAGTTTTTAATGGATTATCAGATATTGACGAGCTTAATTTCTTTAACAGCTCTTGAGATAATTTTGGGTGTAGATAATGTAATTTTTATTGCTCTTGTTGTTGGGCATTTACCAGATAAACAAAGAGAAACTGCTAGAATAGTTGGTTTGTTATTGGCTCTTGTAATGAGAATCGGTTTGTTGTTTGCTGTTGTTTGGATAATGAGTTTAAAAAAACCATGGTTAAATCTATTTGGTATGGAATTTTCAGGCAAGGATCTAATGATGCTTGGTGGAGGTTTGTTTTTGATAGCAAAGGCAACATTAGAAATGCATAGTGAAGTTGCAGGAGAAGAAGAAAAAGTTACTCAAGATAAGTTTAAAGGGGCTTTTGCAATGACAATATTACAAATTATTATGATCGATTTTATTTTTTCGTTTGATTCTGTGATAACAGCAGTTGGAGTTACTGAAGTTGTCATGGTAATTGTAATAGCTATGGTTATTGCAATGTTTGTAATGATTTTTATGTCAAAATACATATCTGCTTTTATTGAAAAAAATCAGGCTTTTAAAGTTTTAGCATTAAGCTTTATTATGATGATTGGTGTCTTACTAGTGGGAGAAGGGCTCGGCTTGCATGTGCCAAAAGGTTATATTTACTTTGCTATGTTATTTTCATTGTTTATTGAGGTAGTAAATATGACGATAAGAAAACGTAAAAAATTAAGATCTTAAATTATTTTGTAAATATTTTAATTTTCTCAACCCTAATATAAATGAAAGCTAGCACTAATAAACTTAGCGATAAAAGATACCAAGTGACTGCATATTTGAAATGTTCATTAAAAAAATTAGCATCATTTTTATCGAAAGGTTTAATCATAGGTGCGAAATTATCGGAAATTAAATTGAAATAAACTGGTGCAATTTCTGTTTTATAATGATTTTCAAGTGATTTCTGATCTAAATAGAACCAATATTTACTATTAGGTTGGTTTTCCGGAATAAATACACTTCGTTTGCCTCTGAATTCATGTTGTAATATGTTAATATTTTCAAAGTTACTCTTTATATTTAGAGTTTCTTTATCATCTAAAGGAATGAATCCAAGGTTAACAACAAATTTTGATTTAGTTTCACTTTCAAATAAGCCAATAATATTGTAACCAACAGTTTTACCAATTTGCTTTGGTCCAAGAAAAATAGTACTATCTTTAACAAATTTAGCATCAATATTAAAGATTTTAAATCTGTCAGTTATTGGATCATTTTTTGCAGGATCATTAATTGAAGTTATTGGTTGTTCGACTTGGTTTTTATAATTTTCAATAATGGCTTTTTTTTCAAAATGTCTTGAGGTCTGCCAAACTCCTAAATAAAAAACACCAATTGTAATAAGTGCGGTAAATCCTAAAAAGGTGAATTTTTTTTTGGTGTTACTATTTTGAGTCATATTAAAATGCTATTACTGTTCTTTTATTATGCTTACCAGCAAGCATTTTGCTGATAAAATCATTTACCTCTTCTAAGTTAATTTGACGATAAATGCTATCATTAATTATTGATTGATTATCATTAAGTAACTTCCATGCTTGTTCACGTTCACTCATTTTTGCATTAGCTGAGGTGATACCAATTAAATCAACTCCTCTTATAATCATTGGAATAATGCTGCTATTATATTCATTCCCACAAATATTGCCACAGCTAATGACAGTTCCATGGTAATCAATGATCTTGAGAATATTACTTAAAATATTGCCTCCAAGAGTATCTATTGCAGCATTAAATTGTCTTTTATGTATTGGTTTGTTGGTTTCTAGATTTAATGTTTCAGTTGCTATTATTTCGTCAAATTGATAGTTTTCTAAAAAAGAGTTTTTTAAATTTCTTGTTGATATGGTTATATGAAAGCCAAACCTTTTGAGTAATAATGCTGTCAATAACCCAACTCCACCTGAAGCACCTGTGATAAGGATTTTGGTATTTTGATTTGGTGTTAATGAATTAATGATTTTTAAAGATGATAATGCAGCTGTTAATCCAGCGGTTCCAAAGATCATTGTGTCTTTTAAGCTAAGATTATCAGGTTTTCTTATACACCAATGTGCCGGAACAGATACAAACTCACTAAAGCCTCCATCTCTATTCATGCCTAAATCAAAACCTGTGCAAATTACTTCATCGCCAATTTGCCAAATATCTGAATTAGATTCAAAAATCTCTCCTGCAACATCGATGCCAGCAATATGTGGATAATCTCTGGTTACACCTTTATGTCCTGATGCAGAAAGAGCATCTTTATAATTTAATGATGAAAATCTTGTTTTGATTCTAACTTCACCCTCTGATAGTTTAGCTAAATTAATGTTTTGAATTGAACTTATAAATTGACCATTAATTTCTTCAGTAACTAGTGATTTAGCAGAAAATTTTTGCATATTTTATTAGTGATATATTAATCAAAAAACATTACAGCGCGACATTCGCTCGTAACAACATTTTTAGTATTTAATTTATTCGTTTCGTTAAGGCATGAAGTTTCAGAAGCTGTTACACCATTGCCATTTATAATAACCATTTCACCAACATCTGGTTCACAATTATCGATTTTACAATCAAGCTGATATGCTTCAACAGGTGTGAGAACTCCAGCAAAAGCAGGAGATTGAAGTGTTATCGAATTGCCCATAAGATTATATAAATTATCATAATATCTTAATACATATGATACCAAATCATTATTTGAGGTTGGAAATTCTAATGGTCCATATGGTGTCATAACAAAATCTCCTAATGCTAAATGAACCCATGCATTGGCAAATTCTTCACTAGCATCACCAACTTCATATTTAATGATGCTATCACCATTACCATTTAAGGAAGTTGGCCAGAAATATGAAGCATTTGAGAGGTCGCCTGGGAAACCTGAATAAATAGAATAGAAGGAATAATAGGAATTTTCATATTCTCTAATGTTATTTATATAATCACGTGTTTTGGCAGATTTAATGATTCCAAGAGCACCATTAATTAAAGCAGATAATAGCGAAATTATTAAGATGACAATGGTAAGTTCAACTAATGTTATCGCTTTTCGCATTATATTATTTTTAACAATTGTTTTTATAATAAATGATATGATTTTGGAGATTAATTTGCAATCCGTAAGATTTACGTAATCAAGATAAACAATCTGTTAGTGAAATTTAATTCTAGCTGTTTTGAAAATACCAATTTTAATAGTTTAGTTTAATTTATCAAAAGTTTTGTAATTAAATAATTTCTGATAATTTTTTAATTATATGTGAAGAGTTTTTTGCGCTTAATCTTTGATTTTGTAGCAGGCACGAAATACCATCAAAAAATAAGTTATGATGATCAAATTTTCCTATGTTATTATTAAATAATGATTCTGATAAAGAGTAATTCTCTTTTTGATAACCATAAAATCCTGCCATTCCACAACAATTTTGACTAACATTTTCAATTTTAATTCCTACTAAATCAAATATCTCAGTCCATTTTTGAATATTCTCAGATAGCATAGAATTGGTTATACAATGGCTAAAAAGTTTAATGTTTTTAATTTTGTGATTTTGTGTTTTTTGGAGTTTAGCTTTTTCTTGATGAATAACATCAATAATTGATTTTAGTGTTATTTCATTTTTAAGATTTTTATGCATAAGGTAATAAATTGCAGGATCTAAAATTATGATTCTTTCTGCAGTTTTTAGTTTTTTGATTAAAAGATTATTATATTTTGTTAATTTTCTACTATTCCCAAAATGTTCAAAGCCAATTGCAGTCGGCATTGGTGATAAAATTTCATGATTAATACCTAATTTATTTAATATATTTGAACTTGCCTCGATAATTTCTGGTGCGTAAAGTAGAGTTGCAATATCAGAGAAAATATAAGTTTTCCCTGATTCGACTTTATGAGAAATTTTAATATTATTGTTTTGAAATTCGGTATTAACTGCCTTTAGGTTAAAAAATTCTTCAGTTAAATTTTTTAATATTTGGATTTTCATAAAATATTTTATGAAATATCTAACTTTATAGGATTTACATAAAATAACTTCTAGATTTTCAAGTAAAATTACCTGTTTAGATTTTTTATAAAATTGGAAATAAGAGTTAAAAAATTTAGATTTCTGTTCAGAAATACTTACATTCACCGGACATGAGCTAGTACATGCTGTACAAGCAAGACAATTATTAAGATTTTGGTAAATTTTTTCAAAAATCTTTCTATTTGCTTTAGCAAAACTTAGCTTGCTTTGTTTATTTTGATAAATTGATTTCTTACTAATTAAACTAAGCCATAATCTGATTAATTGACTTCTACCTTTCGGGGATTGTTCCAGTTTATGTGAAACTTTATAAGTAGGACACATTAATTGCTTATCATCATTTGAAAGGCATTTGGTGTTACCATTACACATTAACGTTTGGGTAAATTGAGATTTTAATTTTTGTGTAATGGTTTTGTTGAAATCTGCTTGCAAATCTTCAATTAAATTAATGTTTTGTTTGTCATTTTTACAAATGATTTTTCCAGGATTGAAAATATTATTGGGGTCGCAAATTTTTTTTATTGATTTAAAGATTTCAATGATAGTTTTATCATAATATTCTGATACAATAGGACTTCTAAAGCCAGAGCTATGTTCTCCCCAAATTACACCATCATATTTTTTTACTAATTGTATGACTGCTTTAGTGAGTTTAATTAACAGTTTTTTATCTTCGGCTAATTCTAAATTTAATGCTGGTCTAACATGAACTAGCCCCACATCAGCATGGCCATATATCACATATTTGAGTTTGTTTTTATCAAGTAAACCAGTAAGTTCACTGATGTAATCATTTAAGAAAATAATTGGAATTGCAGTATCTTCAATAAAAGCGATAGGATGTTTGTTTGGATCAAGTTTTGCGGCAATACCAACAGCATTTTTGCGCATTAAATAAAGTGCTTTAATATCTTCAGATTCTTTAAATATTTGATAATCACCAGCCAGAGAAGTTTGGAAGTTTTTTTTGAATTTGGCAATTGCACTTATAAGCTCTTTATTTGATTCAGCTTTAAGCTCAATCAAGGATAAAGCTTTGAAATTTTGGTTATTTAACAATTTAGCTTGTATCTCAGCACTTGAATTATCTTGTCTAGATAATTCAAGAATTGTTTCATTCATTGTTTCAATACTATAAGGAGGCTCCTTCATAATATGAACAACATCATTAATTGAATCCTTAAAGTTTTGATAATAATTAACTATTAGAGCCCGATTTAGTTTGGTTCTAGTGATTTTTAATTTTATCGCAATTATTATTCCTAAAGTACCTTCACTGCCTGCAAATAAATAATTAAAATTTTGAGTTTTTAGAAGTTTTAGAAGATTATATCCAGAAGCATAGCGAATATGATCGGGAAAGTTCTTTAGTATAGAATCTTTATTTGCCGAGGTTAATTGAAGGATTTCTGATAATTCATTAGGGTAGTTATATTCATCAATAATTTGAATTTTTCCATTATGATCAATATATTTTATTGCTAAAATATTATCGCCCATTCTACCATGATGATATGAGCCGCTACCACAGGCATCTGTTGCGACCATCCCTCCAATTGTAGCTCTGTCATGAGGTGATATATCAACAGGGAAATGGTATTTATGTTTTTCTAAAGCTTGATTTACATCAGCTAAGATTACTCCTGGTTCAACTTCAATAAAACCAGATGAGATATCAATTTTTGTTATATTATTAATATATTTCTTAAGGTCTAATATAATACCTTCTGTAAGACTCTGGCCATTAGTACCTGTTCCACCACCTCTGGCTGCAAAGAATATTTCTGGGAAATCCTGTGCTGTTTTTACTATTTTCTGAATATCTGCAATCTTTTTTGGAGTTATGATGGCTTGTGGAATTTTTTGATAAATCGAGTTATCTGTAGCATAAACAAATCTAGAGACGAAATTACTTTCAATTTCACCTTTGAAATCATGATCTTGTGTCAGCTTATCTAAGAAATCTTGCAAGTAATTATCTTAAAATTTTAATAGCTCCATTAAACTTAGATAATTAAGTTTCTCAAGAATTTTTTATAAAGAATCTATGCTTTATAAAAATAATTTACCGATTAAAATTCCGGCAATAGCTGCAAGTATAGTAATTTGAAAAGAAAAGTTATCTTTTATCTGTTGTTTTCTATGTTTTTTGCTTGCTAAAATTTCAGCAAGATCATCAATGATTTGAGGCATTTTATCAATTAATTCAGCGCCTTTAATTGAGAAATCTTTTAAATTTGCTTTTACACCCATATTTTCTTTACTCCATTCTTCCATCCAAGGTTTACCAAGATCCCACATATTTACTTTATCATCTAACTCACGAACAACACCCTCAATCGTTAAAAGAGTTTTTTGTAATAATAGCAGTTGTGGTTGAGTTTCCATACCGTAATTTTCGGTAATTTTAAATAATAACTCTAGTAGTTTAGCAATGGATATCTGCTCAAATGGGAGCCCAAAAAGTGGCTCGCCAATAGCTCTTGATGCTAATGCAAAATCATCGATATTTGTGTCAGATGGAATATAGCCAGCATCAAGATGAATTTTTGAGATATATTGATAATCTCTTCGGATAAAACCATCTAAAATTTTAGTTACATAAATTCGATCTGATCTTGATAGTTTGCCTATAATTCCAAAATCAAGAAGAGCAATTTTTCCTTCTTTAGAGATTAAGATATTTCCGGGATGTAAATCTGCATGAAAAAATCCATCACGATAGGCCATATCAAAATAACATAATAATAAGTTTTCAGATATTTGTTTCAGATTTAAATTTTGCTCAATCAATGAATCTTTTTGGTTAATTTTAGTACCATCTATCCATTCAAGTACCATGATTTTTTCAGATGAGTAATCCCAATAAATTTTTGGAATATGAATATTATCGTTATATTTCAAATTTTCAGCTAGTTGATTTGCTGATGCAGCTTCATATCTAAGGTCCAATTCTTGCATTGATGTTTTTGCAAAAGTTTTAATAACTTCAACAAGTTTAAGGCGCTTCAAGGCACTAAAACAATTACCGATTCGGGCAATAAAGAATAGGAAATCAATATCGCGTTTAAATCTTTTGCGAATTTTTGGTCTTAATACTTTTACAGCAACCTCTTCTGAATTATGAGTAATTGCATGAAAAACTTCAGCAATTGAAGCAACTGAAACCGCTTTCTCATTAAATTCTTTAAATTTAGTTTTTAAGTCTGATTTAAATTCCCTTTCGATAATTTTTTTTATCTTACTAAATTTTTCTGCAGGTAAATCATCCTGAAGTTTAGATAAGTCAGATGCAAGCTCAGTTCCAATTATATCAGACCTTATAGATAAAAATTGTCCAAGTTTTATAAAGGTTGGTCCCATTTTTGAAAATGCGATACATAATTTTTCACCATTTGATTTTTTTAAATGAAAAATACCGAAAATCCTTAATGGCAAAATCAAAAGGTTTAGAACTGGGATTTTACGACAAAAAAACAAAGCATCATAAATAATCAGTATAGATGTGTAATATAAAAAAGATGTCAGGTTTTTTAGCAAAATCATTTTGGCTTCTCTGCAGAGTATATAGTTGTAATCCCTTGAAATAAATTCTGAAATTTTACATTAGTAAAGTTATTATCCTCAATCATTTGAGCAAAATCTTTAGGTTTAGGGAATATTCTAATCGATTCAACAAAATACTGATAAGACGCTTCATCTCCAGTTATTATTTTACCGAATTTTGGTATTAGATTAAAAGAATAAAAATCATAAGCTTCTTTAAGCATTCCATCAGTTAGGGCTGAAAATTCAAGGCAAAGAAATTTTCCACCAGGTTTTAAAACCCTGTAAGCTTCACTCAGTCCTCTTGATAAATCAGTGAAGTTTCTAATACCATAAGCAATAGTGTAATAGTCATAATGATTGTTTTCTAGTCCGGTATTTTCTCCATTTATTAAATGAAACTTAAAACATTCTGTGTTAAGGTTTTCGTTAATAATTCTATCTTGAGCTTGTTTGAGCATATTGGCATTAATATCTGCAAGCGTAAAATCACAGTTAATTCCATATTTTGCAGCTTTTTCATTGATTTTACAGGCGATATCACCAGTTCCAGATGCCATATCTAATATTTTGATACCATCTATTAATTGTATATTATCAATAAATATTTTTTTCCATAATCTATGCATACCAAAGCTCATAACATCATTCATAATATCATATTTGCTAGCAACGGATGCAAAGACATTATTAACAAGGCCTTGCTTTAGTTCATGATTGACTGTTTTAAATCCAAATTTTGTTTTAGAAATTTTAATACCTGTTAAATAATTGCCTAAATTTATATGAAAAATAAAATACGGAACAAGTTTAGTCAAATTTATACTGATTTAAAGATAAAATTTTGTTATTCTAAAAAAAGATAATCATTTTTTCTAATCTTATATGATCAAACTACTAACTTTTTGTTTACTACTAATTAGTCAAACTAATTATGTTCTTGCTAAAGTATCAATTAAGTCTCAAGATGGATTTATTATTATTAAATCTGATGGAATACCTGATCACGATACTGGTCAGTTTCCAAATGCACAAAACCCAAATTCAATAGAGTCTCAAGACTATAATTTTAAAGTTACCGAGACACCGATAATAAATGATGAAACAACTGCTGTTGGACGGAATATTTTCGGTATAGCAAAAAATGGAATTCCTTTTGATTCAGCTACTGCTGAATATTGGCAAAAAAATCCTAATTCAGGTTGGAAAATTGAGGCAATTAAAGGTGAGCAGAAGTTATTAGGTCTTGATAATAATAATGCTCATGTTCAAAAAAATGGTGCTTATCATTATCATGGTAATCCAAATGCTATAACTGATCATTCAAGTAAAATCGAATTTATTGGTTACGCAGCTGATGGGTTTCCAATTTATATTAATACCAATCTTCAACCTAGTTATCAGTTAAAATCTGGCAAGAGGCCAAATGATGCTCCGGAAGGTTATTATGATGGAACATATACCGAAGATTACGAATTTATTGAAGGCTCTGGAGATCTAGGAGAGTGTAATAATTATTTTGGTGTTACAGCTGAGTATTTAGATGGTATTAATTACTATGTTGTGTCAAATCAATTCCCATATGTTCCAAGATGTTGGATTGGAGTAGCTGATGAGTCATTTATGAAAAAAACAGATAGAAGTCAAATGGCTCAAATAAATAGATCTAGAAGATCAATGACAAAGCCTCTTAACTCAAACTCTATAAAACAAAAATCACCGATGGAGGCTCAGGTTGTTTGCTATACTAAAAGATTAGGAGAGTCTTGCAGTTTTTCAGGTAGAGGTGGTAAAAGGCTTAAAGGTAGGTGCACAAAGGATGTGAATGGCGTTTCATGTAAAGTCAATAGAAGAGCTGGTATTAGGTAAGGTAAGTATTTATATTTGAAAAACTTTATTATTATTGTATAAAGTTTTCACTTTAAAACATATGACTTAATTACCAATGCCTGAGTTACCTGAAGTAGAGACTGTAACTAATCAAATTAGACCAAAGCTTATTGGCAGAAAGTTCCTTTCGGTTTCATTTTCTGACAAAAATTTACGATATAACACACCAAAAGCCAGATTTGATTTAGCTTTAAATAGTTGCATTGAAAAAGTTGAGCGCAGAGCTAAATATATTCAGATTTTTTTAGCTAATAAAAATGTGCTTATTCTGCATCTTGGGATGTCTGGCTGTATAAAGTTTAACTCAGTGAATAGTGATAGAGCTAAGCATGATCATATAATCGCAGAGCTAGATTCAGATGAAAATTTTGTTTTTAATGACCCCAGAAGATTTGGGATGTTTGATGTAACATCAGAGTATGATTTAAAGATATCTAAATATTTTAAAGATCTTGGTCCGGAGGCTTTATCGTCTGATTTTAATGAAAATTATCTGCATAAGGTTTGTAAAGCTAGTAAAACTAGTATTAAGACTGTGATTATGAATCAAAATATTGTTGTTGGTGTTGGCAATATTTATGCGCTTGAAAGTCTCTTTAAAACTGGCATTCATCCTCAAACTAATGCTAATCAACTTACAAAATCTAAATGTAAAAAACTTATTGAAAATATTAAAGCAACATTACTAATTGCTATTGAAAAAGGTGGGTCATCTATTAGAGATTATAAACAAGTTGATGGCAGTTCGGCATATTTCCAACATGAGTTTTTAGTTTATGGTAAAGAGGGCGAAAATTGCAAAATTTGTGGAACAAAAATTGAAAGGGTTGTTCAAAATAATCGCTCAAGTTTTTTCTGCCCAAATTGTCAAAGCTTAAAGTAATCTAGGCCTATATTTAAGTTAAATAACTATAAAAATCAAAGCAGTTAAAACTCCAGCAAAAATTCCCGCCACAATATCATCCATTAAAACACTAAAGCTATCATCGCGTTTGTCGAAATAACCAACTAAGCTTAATTTTGTGATATCAAAAAAACGGAAGAATACAAAGCTTGTGAGCAGAACATAAATATTCAATATGTATGAATCATAGAGTTTTACTAAGGATGGATTAATTAAAGCAATTAAATAATAACTTATAAAACAAGCAAAATATTGTCCTGCATACTCATCCAAAACTACTTCTTTTGGATCGTGCTTTTTTGTAATTGAGCAATATCTATCAATAAAAAAATGACTCGTAAGAAAAATAAAAGGTATATAAAAAAAGTTGAGCCTTTGCAGAAAGTGAATTGACACTGCAAAATCTATTAAGCCAACAATTGAACCAAAAGTCCCTGGTGCAACTTTTATATATCCAATTCCTAAAACTGTCGCAGTTAAATTTGTTACACTAAATCTACCAATAGGTTGATATGATTGATTTTCTTGATTAGTTGCTTTTTTTCCAGATTTAAACATGTTTTTTACCAGTAACAGTTGATAATACAGCAATAGCTTTGCCACTACCGATATCACCGATTTTTTCATTTGTAGTTGCTTTTATATTTACATGCTCTTGATGTAAATTAAAGATTTTAGCAATATTTTTTTGAATTAAATTTTTGTATGGTGAAAGTTTTGGTAATTCCAATATTATAGTTACATCAATGTGAGTTACTTTAATGTTATTATGTTCAGCAATCTTTATTGCTTTTTCAATGAAATCCAAGGAGTTGCGATTTTTATTTTCAATTTTGTTATCAGGAAAAAGTTCGCCAATATCGGATCCAGAGCATAAGCCTAGCACAGCATCTGTAAGGCTGTGAAGCAAAACATCGCCATCAGAATGTGCTACTAATTCTTGTTTATGAGGTATTGTAATTCCCCCTAAAATGATAGAAAAATCACCAATTGTTTCAGAAAATTTATGTAAGTCATAACCATTTGCATATAAATATTCATATTGGTGAAATAATCTTTCAGCCATTTGAAAGTCTTCAAATTCTGTGATTTTAAAATTTGTTTTTTCGCCATAAATGAAATGAACTGGAATATTTAGGGCTTCACATAAGCTTGCATCATCGGTATATGTAGTTGCTTTTGCTTTTTGGTGTAATTTTAGAATTAGTTTAGAGTTAAAGCCTTGTGGTGTTTGTGCTAAGCCAATTTTATCGCGATCAAGAGTTGAAGAGATTTGGCCATTTTCTAAATCTAGTAATTTGATTGTATCAATTGCTGGTATTATTGGTATTACTGCATCATGCTCGTCAAGTTTTTCTAAAGTTTTAGTTATTAATTCATTAGAGCAGTTAAAACGTGCGGCATCATGAATTAATATTTTTTTTGAATCTTTAATATTAGCCAAGGCATTTTGAACGGAGTTTTGTCTTGTGTCTCCGCCTTTGACAAAGGTTATCTGGTTTTGGTATTTGGTTTTTGTTTGTTTGAAATTTTCGTCATCATTATGAACTAAGATTATGTGTTTAATTGCTTCATGGTGCAGAAATCTATCGATTATTTTCTCAATAATTAACTGATTGCCAAATTGCATGAAAAGTTTTGATATATGATGTTTGAACCTTGAGGATGATCCTGCGGCTAGAATAATTGCTGTAGACATAAATTATTTCTTGACGAATGAGCAATCATTGTTATAAATTTGTGCTCTTCTTTTGTAAAGTAATTAGAAAATAATATGCCAAATCATAAATCAGCTGTAAAAAGAGTAAAGCAAACTGAAAGAAAAACTGAAGTTAATAGAAATCGTAGATCAAGAATTAGATCTGCTATAAAGTCACTTCATAAAGTTCTTGCTGAAAAAAACAAAGAGCAAGCATATTCTGAGTTCCGTATAGTTGAGTCAGAAATTCGTCGTGGTGTTACTAAAGGCGTTGCTAAAAAAGGTACTGCATCAAGACAAATTTCTAGATTGTCTGCTTTAATCAAAAAAACTTTCGCTGCTTAGTTTTATTTAAGCTTTTCTTCTAAAAAACATTGTATTAACAGGCAATTGAGCTATTTTATTAGCTCTTTTTGTATTTTTGATGAAAGCTGTTAATTTAAATAAACAAAATATCTTCACTAAAATTTCATTTGGAAATTTTCGTAAAATTAATAAAGACAGTTTATTCTCACTTATTGGTGGTGATTCAATATTAAAATTGCTACTACATATACCTAAGTATTTTCTTTCAAGAGAGCTATTAGATAATCTTGATAAAGAGCATGTTGCAAATTATGTGGCAGTTAGAATTCGTCCATATAAATATATTAAAGCTTATAAAAAAGGGTTGCCACAAAAAGTTAAAGCTATGGTTGGTGGTAAAAACTTAGATTTGGTGTTTTTTAACTTTCCAATGCCTTTGCTGCAGAAAATGCTTCCGCAAAATGAGGATCGAATCATTTCTGGTAAATTGGGGTTTTATAAATCTTCATATCAGGTTACAAATCCGGATTATATGATTAGAGTTCATGAATATTATAAAATTAAAAATGAACCCGTATATCCTTTGACAGCTGGAATTAGTAATCAGGAAATAAATAAGCTTGTGCATCATAATATTAAAAATCTTGCCGAAATTGATGATTGGCATGATGAACCATTAAAAGAAAAATACGGTTTTTTAGGATTTGTTGAGTCACTTCGTAAACTTCATTTGCCTGATAATGATGATGAAATAGAGCAGAGAGACCAATATCTTGCAAGGCTTGCATATGATGAATGTTTAGCAAGTCAATTATCAGTCGCTCTAATGCGTTTAAATAATAAAAATATTACTGGTCAGGCTACTTTGCCAAAAAATGATTTATATCGAGATTATAACAATGTTCTCCCTTTTGAATTAACAGCCTGTCAGATCAAGGCAATTGATGAAGTAATTGATGATATGTCATCATATAAACGAATGACAAGGATGCTTCAAGGTGATGTAGGAGCTGGTAAAACTATGGTTGCGCTAGCTGCAATGGTTTATGCTGTAGCTGCAGGAAAACAGTCAGCATTGATGGCTCCAACATCAATCTTAGCAGAACAACATTATAAAACTCTTAAGTCACTTTGTGAAAATCTTCCATTAAAGATTGAGCTTTTAAAAGGAGATATAGGTCATCATAATAAAAAGATACTTCAAAGTAAGCTTAAAAAAGGTGATATTGATATAGTAATTGGAACACATGCATTATTTTATGATAAAGTTGAGTTTAAAAATTTGGGTCTTGTTGTAATTGATGAGCAGCATCGATTTGGTGTCGCTCAACGATCTAGGCTAGCTGATAAGGGTTATAATACAGATATGTTATTAATGTCAGCTACACCTATTCCAAGAAGTTTGGCGCTTAGTCTTTATGGTGATATGGAGTTGTCTTTTTTGAAAACTAAACCAAAGGGTCGAAAAGAGATAATTACGAGAGTAATGTCTGATAAGAAAGTGGCAGATATTTTAGATTCTGCAAAAAAGGCTATAGCAGATGGAGAAAAATTATACTGGATTTGTCCATTAGTTGAGGAGCAGGAGAAATCGGATTTAACCGCCGTTGAGACTAGATATAAAGAATTTCAGCAATTTTTTGGTAAAGATCAAGTTTCTATGATCCATGGTAAAATGGATTCAAATCAAAAGGATAATGCTTTCAAAAGATTCAAAGAAGGTGATGCAAAAATTTTAGTGGCAACCACTGTAATTGAAGTTGGAGTTGATGTTCCTGATAGTACAATCATTGTTATTGAACAGTCTGAGAGGTTTGGTTTGGCGCAATTGCATCAATTAAGAGGCAGGGTAGGTAGAGGTGAAAAACAATCGAAATGTGTTTTGTTATATACAAGTTATAAGGCTAACGAAACTTCACTTGCAAGGCTTGATGTAATGCGTAATTCTAATGATGGATTTTATATAGCTGAGCAAGACTTAAAAATTAGGGGAGCTGGTGATTTGGTTGGGGTTAAACAAAGTGGTATACCAAATTTTCATTTTGTAAATTTACGAGAGCATTATGATTTGTTGAAAATAGCAAATAAAGATGCTAAATATATCATAGCTAAAGATCCTTATCTTGCTGGCACTAGGGGCAAAAGGCTTCAAGCATTGTTAAGTATTTTTGATTATGATCTAACGGCAATTATAAAAAATATTTCTTAAATTATGACTGGTAATCTATTTCTAAAAAACGCTCTTATCACTGATCCAAAAACACAATATTCTAAACTTGGCAATATGCTTATTGTTGATGGTAAAATAATCGATTTTGGTCCTGATATATCTAATTCTGATAAGATAACAGAAATTAATTGTGATGGTAAATTATTAATCCCTGGAATAGTTGATATCCAGGTACATTTTCGCGATCCTGGTGTGACACATAAAGAAGATATCGTAACTGGTTCAGCTTCAGCAGCTGCAGGTGGAGTGACATCTGTTGTGTGTCAGCCAAATACAAATCCTGTAATTGATAATGATTTGGTAATTGATTACATTAACCTAAAAGCAAAAGCTGAAGCTAAATGTAACATATTCTTTTACGGAGCTGTAACCATTGGTATGAAGGGAGAAGAGCTTGCTAATATGGGGCTAATGAAAGAAAAAGGCGCTGTTGGATTTACTGATGATGGATTACCGGTTGCAAATTCATATTTGTTGAGACGGGCATTTGAATATGCAAAAACATATAATACTACAATTGCTCAACATGCTGAAGATTTGAGCTTAACAAATGGTGGTGCGATAAATGAAGGCGAAGTATCTCAGCAATTAGGAATAGCTGGTATATGTAATGCTTCGGAATCAGCTATTGTTGCAAGAGATATTGAGATTTTGCGTGAAACTGGCTCAAAATATCATGTATTACATGTATCAACAAAGGAATCAATGGAGTTAATTATAAAAGCCAAAAAAGATGGTTTGAATATTACTTGTGAGGTTTCTCCTCATCATTTTTCTCTTACTGATGCAGCTGTTATTGATCATGCTGCAAATGCAAAGATGAACCCTCCACTTAGATCTGAAGAAGATAGAGATTTTTTAATCCAAGCTATTAAGGATGGTTATGTTGATGCTATAGCAACTGATCATGCTCCTCATGAGGCTTCTTCTAAAGAATTACCAATTGAACAAGCTCCTTTCGGT
Source organism: Rickettsiales bacterium (assembly GCA_016778805.1). Classification (GTDB taxonomy): domain Bacteria; phylum Pseudomonadota; class Alphaproteobacteria; order Rickettsiales; family JABIRX01; genus JADHOX01. Next base: position 22,839 of record JADHOX010000006.1, on the reverse strand, counting down.
ATTGTTGGTCTCGAGACTATGTTACCATTGTCGCTTGAGCTTGTTAATAAACATGGTATGGACCTTAATCATGTTCTTGGTTTAATTACTTTTCAAGCTTCTGAGATTTTAGGATTAGACAAAGGTGTTATAGCAAAGGGTGCTGATGCAGATCTTGCTTTAATTGATCTTGAGCATAAATGGGTAATTGATAAGAATAATTTTCATTCAAAGTCAAATAATACACCATTTCATGGTCGAGAAGTAAAAGGAAAAAATATTTTAACTATTCTTGCTGGAAATATTGTTTTTGATGAGAGTGAATAAATTATATATAAGATATGGTTGTTAGTTACGTAGTTACTTTTGTTTGTATTTGGTGGATTGTCTTTTTTATGTCTTTACCAATAGGGGTTGAATCAAATGATAAAATTGGCATAGAAGGATCACCTCCAAAGAAAACTCATTTGAAAGCAAAGCTTTTGGCGACAACGGTGATTTCGCCAATTTTGACTTATCTTTTTTGTAGCTATTTAAACTCATATTTGGAGACTTTGGTATAATGTCAAAATTACAAGAAATTAATAATTATAAACGTGAGTTTGTTGAGAATCGGAAACTTAAGAAATCTCTAGCTGAGCTAAGGGTAATGTGTCTTGATTTAACTAATAAAGCTTGTTTTTTATCGGCAATTAATGAGGCGATAAAAGTTAAAAATATTGCTTATATTTGTGAAATTAAAAAGGCATCTCCATCGAAAGGAGATATTAACATTGAGATTGATGTTGCTATTCAAGCTAATAAATATCATCAAATGGGAGCCACATGTTTATCGGTGCTTACAGATGAAAAATATTTCAAAGGTCAGGATATTGACGTTTTGATTGCTAAAAAAGCTACAAACTTACCAGTGTTAAGAAAAGATTTTATTATTGATCCATATCAAATTTATGAAGCAAAATTAATAGGAGCTGATGCTGTTTTATTAATTATGGCTAGTTTATCTTTAGCGCAGGCAAAAGAATATGAAGATTTGGCAAATACACTTGGTCTTGATGTGTTGGTTGAAAGTCATAATGAAGAAGAGTTAATAAAAGCATTAGAATTAAAAACGCCATTAGTTGGAATTAATAATCGAGATCTTACAAGTTTGGATATAAATCTAAAAACTACAGAAGAATTAGCTCATTTAATTCCAAAGGATAAAATTTTAATTTCTGAAAGTGGAATAAAATCACAAAATGATATAGAATATCTACAAAAACAAGGCTCTAAAGCTTTTCTTATCGGAACAAGTTTAATGGAAGGAAGTTTTAAATTAAAATAATTTTAACTAAGCAACAGATTTTGTTCCCGTAGAACCAAAACCACCAGAACCTCTTTCAGTTTCATCAAGATTTTCAACTATTTGAATATCTGCTTTTTCATATTTGTTGATAACTATTTGAGCAATTCTCATTCCTTTTGTAACATGAAAATCTTCATTTCCATGATTGATTAAGATTACGCCAACTTCACCTCTATAATCTGCATCAATAGTTCCTGGTGTATTTAAAACAGTGATTGATTTTTTTAATGCAAGACCTGATCTTGGCCTAACTTGCGCTTCATAGCCTTTGGGTAATGCCATTGCAAGTCCAGAAGGGATTAAAGCAGTTTGACCTGGTTTTATAATAATTTCATCTATGTTAGCTGCTTCAAGATCGAAACCTGCGCTATCAGTAGTTGCATAGTTTGGAGTATTAATGCCGGTTTTTAACTGTTTTATTTGCAATTTCATAATATTTGCTTAAAAAGGTTATGCTATTATATCGCTTAAGCTTTGGTAAGACTGGGTTAAGCAGGTAATAGTAATAAGTAATAGAATCTAAATTACAAATCAAAAATGAAAATTGTTGTTTCTGGTATACAGCCAACTGGAAATTTGCACATTGGAAATTATTTAGGATCACTGAAAAACTGGCAAAAGTTTCAAGATGAAGCTCGTTGCGTATTTCCAATTGTTGATTTACATGCTTTATCTGGAGATAGTCTTAATCATTCAGAATTAGCTGATAACGTTATTAATACATTTGCAACTTATATTGCAGCAGGTGTTAATCCAGAAAAGGCTATTGTTTTTCGTCAATCCGATGTTGTGCATCATACTGAATTAATGTGGATTTTAGCTAATGTTACATCGATGGGTAAATTGAATCGAATGACTCAATTCAAAGATAAAGGAAAGAACAAAGATTCTGTTTGTTCAGGCTTGTTTACTTATCCTATATTAATGGCTGCAGATATTCTTCTATATAAAGCTCATTCTGTTCCAGTAGGTGATGACCAATTACAGCATTTAGAACTTACAAATGATATTGCAGCATCGTTTAATGCTAAATATTCAGTTCAATATTTTTCTAAGGTTACACCAATTATTTCTTCGAAAACAAAGCGGATAATGTCGCTTAGAAATGCCGCTAATAAAATGAGTAAATCAGATCTTTCGGATATGACGAGAATAAATTTAACTGATAGCAATGATCAAATTCTGTTAAAAATAAAAAAAGCTAAAACAGATATTCTACCTGAAATCACTTTAAATCTTGATAATAGATTAGAGGTTCAGAATTTAATTAATATTTATGCAGGTTGTACAAATATTTCTGCAGAAGATGCTGTTCAAAAAATGGCTGGTAAAACATCTTCAGAATTTAAAAATTTACTTTCTGAAGCAGTTATCTCAGTAGTTGAGCCTATAAGAGAAAAAGTTAATGATTTAATTAATGATAAAACTTATATTTTGAGCTGTTTATCTGCTGGTAAAAATAAAGCAATTGAGATATCTGACAAAAATATTAATGATATTAAAAAAATTGTAGGGTTGAGTAAGTAAATTAGGATTTGCTATGAATGGAATATTAAATTATGAACAAGAAATTGAGCGTTTGAAAAAAGAAAAGAATGCTGTTATTTTGGCTCATTATTATCAAGATGATGAAATTCAAGATATTGCTGATTTTATAGGTGATTCTCTTGATCTATCAAAAAAAGCTAAAGCTACTGATGCTGATGTAATAGTGTTTTGTGGTGTTTATTTTATGGCTGAAGTTGCTAAGATATTAAGTCCAGATAAAACGGTTATTATTCCTGATTTGAATGCAGGTTGTTCGCTTGAAAAATCATGCCAGCCTGATGCTTTTAGTAGTTTTGTTAAAAAACATGATGATGCAATAGTTATTTCTTATATTAATTGTTCAGCTGATATTAAAGCGCTTTCTGATATTATTGTGACTTCGTCTAATGCTGAAAAAATAATAAGATCAATTGATCCTAAGAAGAAGATTATTTTTGCTCCAGATAAATATCTTGGGAGTTATTTAATTAAAAAAACTGGTCGCGATATGATACTTTGGAATGGTACTTGTATTGTACATGAACAATTTTCCGAAAAAGAGGTTGTTAAACTAAAAACTAGGTATCCTCATTCTCAAGTAATCGCTCATCCAGAATGTCCAGAGCATCTTTTGAGTCATGCTGATCATATTGGATCAACATCATCATTACTAAATCATGTAAATGATAATAAAGGTAAAGATTTTATAGTTCTTACTGAATCAGGTATTATTCACCAAATGAAAAAACTAGCGCCATCAAGTAATTTCTATGACGTTAAAGCTGTAGCAAAAGATGGTGTTGAATGTACTCATTGTAATACATGTCCTTATATGCGCCTTAATAATATTGAAAAGCTTTATAAAGCGCTTAATACTCTTGGACCAGAAATATCAGTTAATAATCAAGTTTTTACGAAGGCTAAAGCTTCATTGGATAGAATGTTAAGTTATTAATTATGGAAGATATATCCTCAATTAGAAGGGTAGTGAAAATTTTAAAAGCTACTCGAGAAGAACAAAATCTTTCCATAAGAGATGTATATAAAACAACTAAAATCCCAAAGCGAAGACTTAAGGAAATCGAAGCATTTGATTTAGATTTTTTTCAAAATAATCAAATTTTGTTTGTTAGGTATTGCAAGGCTTATCAAGATTTTCTAAATATTGACAGTGATGAATTTGATCGAGTTTCTGAACTTGATTGTAATGATATTGATGACGATATAATTGATCCTGAATTAGCAAAAAAACCAACTATTGATCATATTGAAATAGCATTAATTTGTGCAATAATATTTTGGGGATATGTATCCTATCAAAACTATTCAACTGATAAAAAAATTGTTAAGCAATTAACCCCAGAAAGGCTCTTAACACTTGAAGATATCTCGAAATAACTAATTATTTGCGATAATATCTTTATATGTAAGTATAGGATTTCTTGCAGCACCAGTTTCATCAAGCCTATCATATTTTGTAGCTATTGGAGCATTTAAAATATCATTAGTGTTGTTATTTTTTGTATCAACAGCAATATCAATTAATGCTTCAACAAAATGATCAATAGTAGCTTTAGTTTCTGTTTCAGTAGGTTCAATTAACATTGTCCCTGGAACAACAAGAGGGAAATAAACAGTCATTGGATGAAAGCCAAAATCAATCAAAGTTTTAGCAATATCTAAAGTTGATACTCCATTAGCCTTTTGCAACTTATCTGTAATTAAGCATTCATGCATACATCTTCCAGGATATGGAATATGGTAATAATCTTTTAATTTATTGAGGATATAATTAGCACTTAAAACAGCATCTTGCCCAACTTGTTTAAGCCCATCTTTTCCAAGTGAACTCATATAAGAAAAAGCACGAACCATAAGTGTAAATTGACCATAAAATCCTTTTATTTGTCCAATTGAATGTTCGCTGTCAAAATTAAAATCTAATTGTCCATCTTTGTTTTCAATTAATGGAGTTGGTAAATAATCAACCAAATCTTTACATACGGCAATTGGTCCACATCCAGGTCCACCACCTCCATGCGGGGTAGAAAAAGTTTTATGTAGATTGAAATGCATTACATCAACGCCAAAATCAGCTGGTTTTATATTACCAACAATGGCATTAAAATTAGCGCCATCACAATAAAAATAAGCTCCAACAGAGTGTATAAGTTCTGATATTTCAAGAATGTTTTTTTCAAATTTTCCACATGTATTCGGGTTTGTAATCATAATGCCCGCAATATCTTTACCATGTTTTGCAACTGCATCTTCTATATCGCTAAGAACACATGATCCATCTGGACCAGTTTTAATTGTGATTATATTGTAACCAATTGCTGCAGTGGTTGAAGGGTTGGTTCCATGAGCAGAATCAGGTATAAGAACATATTTTCTTGGGGAACCTTCTTTAGTTATATGAGCTTGTTTGATTACTCTCATTCCAGTATATTCACCATGAGCTCCAGCTGCAGGAAGCAAGCTAGCAGCAGCAAGCCCACTAAGTTCTTTTAGCCAGTTTTGTAATTCAACCATTAACTCAAGCGCTCCTTGAGTTGTCTTTGTCGGTTGTAATGGATGAATCTGAGAAAAACCATCAAATCTTGCAACTTTCTCATTTAATCTAGGGTTATGTTTCATCGTACATGATCCTAAAGGATAAAAACCAGTATCAATTGAAAAGTTTTTTTGAGAAAGACGTGTAAAATGTCTAATAACTTCTGGCTCACTATGAGATGGTAGATCAACAGTTTCTCTAGCATCTTGACCAGTTTTAATCGTAAAATCTGGAAATGATTCTAAATCAACACCAATTTTGGAATGATTTTCATCAGATGTTTCAAAAAGTAATGGGGTATCAAAATCTAAACCTGTTTTATTATGTTTAATTTTTATGATATTGTTCATATTGTCTTGTTGAATTTTTTCTAACATAACTCTCTAGCATAGTTTATGTAATTATTTATATCTTCGTTTGAAATAGCTTCAGTTGCAGCTACCAGAACTTTATTTTTATCGATTGCAAAACCAGCAAATATCTTGTTATCAAGCATTTTATTAATGAAATCTTGAGCCGTAATGTTTTGTAATTCAAAAACAAATTCATTAAAGAAATTGTCATTTAATAATTTTAGGCCATCAATCTTTGCAAGACCTTCGAACAATAATGAAGCTTTATAATGGTTCAATTTTGCTAAGTCTTTGAAGCCTTTCTCGCCAAGTAATGATAAATGAATGGTAAAAGCTAACATATTAAGTCCTTGATTTGAACAAATGTTAGATGTCGCTTTATGCCTTCTTATATGTTGCTCTCTAGCATTTAATGTTAATACAAATGCTCTCTTATTTTTTTTATCAACGGTTTTTCCACAAATACGACCAGGTATTTGTCTAGTAAATTCTTTTTTACATGCAAAAAAGCCAAGATGAGGACCACCATAATTTAATGAAACCCCAAGAGACGAAGCTTCTCCAGTTACAATATCTGCAAGTTTTGGAGCTTGAAGTAATCCTAGTGAAATAATTTCAGTAACAGATACAATCAATAATGCATTTAGTTTATCAGCAATCTCACGATATTCTTCTAGATTATGAGGTGTACCATGAAAATCAGGCGTTTGAATTATAATTGCGGATATTTCGTCTGAATTAGTATTAAGATCGAATAATATGTCTTCTTTCTCATAATAGCCTTTAATAACTCGCAAATAATCATCATTTATTTGATTTGCTATTATAAATTTTTCTTTTTTCTTAACTCTTTTTGCCATTGCAATAGCTTCTACAAGCGAAGTTGCTCCGTCATACATTGATGCGTTAGAAACATCCTGACCAGTAAGATTGGCAATATATGATTGAAATTCAAAAATTGAGATAAGTGTACCTTGTGATATTTCAGGTTGATATGGAGTATAAGATGTTAAAAATTCAGCTCTTTGAATGATATGGTCAACTGAAGATGGTACATGATGTTTATATGAACCAGCACCAATAAAACATGGATAATTATTGGTATTTATATTTTTGTCGGCTAATGCTTTAAGTTTAGATTCAACTGATAATTCTGTTTGATGGTTAGGTAAATCAAATTCATTATTTCTGATAGAATCAGGAATTTCATTATATAGATCTGATTGATGAGCTAAATTAAGCTCTTTAAGCATTTCCTCTCTATCTTTCTCTGTTAGGGCTAAATATCTCATCTATGCTTCCTCTTCAAGAAAGTTATGATAACCATCAGCGCTAAGTGTTTCGTTAATCTCATCATGATCCTCTATTTTCATTTTTACCATCCAACCATCTTCATATGGAGATTCGTTAATTTGCTCAGGGCTTGAATCTAATTGGTCATTAACCGCAACTATAACTCCTGAAACAGGTGCATAAACTTCACTTGCAGATTTAGCAGATTCAACAACAGCTATTTCATCACCTTCGGAAAACTCAGATCCAATAGATGGAAGCTCAATATGTACAATATCTCCTAATGCTTCTTGAGCATGGTTAGTAATACCAACTAAAAATACATCATCTTCATTACCTTCGTCTTGAAGAATCCATTCGTGGTTTTTAGTATATTTGTAATTTTCAGGAATTTTAGTGTAATCAGTCATATTTTCAATATAAATAATGCGATTTTTTTATTTCAGATTTAAGAAAAATCAACCAATTTTTACTTTGTTAATAACAAACAAAGTAATTTGGGCTTATGATTTCATTTCTTTTTTAAAAAAACTAAGTCCAACTAACTCAGCTTTTTTAAATTTGCCTCTAATCTCAACAAGGATTTGATTTTTTAATTTTGCATACTCAACATCAATATAACATTGGCCAATTGAGTAGTTTAAAGATGGAGAAAAACAACCACTTGTAGTTTTACCAATTTGGGTCTTTTCATCTGGTAAAAATATATTCATATTTTCTCTAAGAATACCTTTATCTAGTAATCGTAAAGCTAGTCTTTTAGTTTTTGGTGAAGTTGATATTTGATCTTTACCAATAAAATTATCATTACTTGAGATAATCCAATTAAGGTTTGACTCTGCAATATTAATTTCTTCAGATAAATCAGAGCCATATAATGGGAAACCCATTTCCATTCTTAGACTATCTCTTGCACCTAAGCCTACAGGTTGAACTTCAAGCTCAATTAGTTTCTTCCAAAATATTTGTATATTATCCTCGCTAGAACTTATTTCAAAGCCATCTTCACCAGTATAACCACTTCTTGATATAAATATTTGTTCATTATTGAAGTTTAAAGCTTTTACAGACATGTAAGGAAATGAATCAAGATCTAAATCAATTATCTTTGATAAAATCTTGGCAGATTCAGGTCCTTGTAAAGCAATAAGATGTTGATTTGGTAATGGAGTGAACTGACAGTTAAACTGATCAGATTTTTCTGTAAGCCATTTAATATCAATATCTTTTCTAGCTGCATTAAATATTACAAGATATTTTTTATCTTCTAATTTGTAAAAGATTAAGTCATCAATTACACTTCCTTTCTCGTTAAGTAATACTGTATATTTAGCTTTACCTAAATTTGTATCGATAAAGTTTGTTGGTGTAATATATGATAAAAAATTTTCAACTTTATCACCAGTTAAAATTGCCTGGCCCATATGAGAAACATCAAAAATACCAGAACTACTTCTAACAGCTAAATGTTCTTTTATAATACCTGAATCTTGGTATAAGATAGGTAGCTCATAACCGGCAAAGCTAACAAACTTTGCTTTACTGGCTTCATGAGCATTATAAAGTGCGGTTTTAGTCATTTTACAAATTATTTATTATTGCCAAAAAAATCTTTTTTTCTTTTTAGGAGGAGTTGAATTGTCATTAAAACCTTCATCTTTATCATTATGATGATGTTTATTGTTACCTCTATTATTAGATCTTTTGTCTTTTCTTCCACCAGGGCGTCTTGAAGATTTAGGTCTAGAAGGTTTGCTTGCTTCATATTTAGGATCAACACCTTCACCATCAGCAACTGCTTTATATGATAATCTGAATTTATCTCCGTCTTTACCAATTACTTTAATTTTGATTTCATCAGACTCATTTACAAAATCACGAACAGATTCTATTTTTTCTTCTGCAAATTCGCTGATATGAACTAATCCAGATGATCCATTAAGATAATTTACAAAAGCACCATAATCAGTGATTTTTTCAACTTTAGCTTCATAGATTTTTCCGATTTCAGGTTCGGCAACTAAATTTCTTATATGCTCGATAGCAGCGTTTATATTTTCGGCTCCAACACTAGAAATTGAAACTGTACCATTATCTTCAATTGAGATTTTAGCATCATAGGTTTCGCAAAGTTTTTTAATAACTTTACCACCTTGCCCAATTACATCTCTAATTTTTGATTCAGATATAACTATTTGTTTTGTTACGGGAGCATATTGGCTGAGTTCATCACTTGGCGTCTCAATTGTAGATTTCATTCTGTCTAATATATGAAGTCTACCTGCTTTCGCTTGGGCTAAAGCTGTTTTAATAATATCAAAATTGATACCATTAATTTTAATATCCATTTGAAGCGCGGTTATTCCATCTTCAGTTCCTGCTACTTTAAAATCCATATCACCTAAATGATCTTCGTCTCCAATAATATCAGATAGGACAACATAATTATCATCTTCTTTTACAAGACCCATAGCAATACCAGCAACAGGCTTTTTAATTGGGACACCAGCATCTAACAATGCAAGTGTTGAAGCACAAACAGTTGCCATAGATGATGATCCATTAGATTCGGTAATTTCTGAAACCACTCTAATAGTATAATTAAATTCTTCTTTTCCTGGAATAGCATAAGAAACAGCTTTCTTAGCAAGTTTTCCATGACCAATTTCTCTTCTACCAGGACCTCTTAATGGATAAACTTCTCCAACAGAGTAACCAGGGAAGTTGTAATGAAGTAAAAATCTATCACGTGAATCTTGGCCAATTGCATCAATGATTTGTTCATCATCTTCAGTTCCTAATGTTACTACTGCTAAAGCTTGAGTTTCACCTCTTGTAAATAGACTTGAACCATGAACTCTTGGTAATACTGAGACTTCGCTTTCAATTTGACGCACTTCATCAAGATTTCTATGATCAATTCTTTGTTTATTTAATGTTCGTGATCTTACAATTTTTTTCTCTAAATCATGAAAGATTTTTTTGATTAGATCATGCTCAGTTTCATCTTCAGTGATTTCAAGTGCTTTTTCTGAAAGAGAAGATATTTGATTAGCCCTTTCTACTTTTGCTTTTATTTGATAAGCTGATTCAATATCAGTAGAGAATTTCTCAGAAATTAGATCTGAAAGTTCTTTAGTTCTTTCGTCAACGATAACTTCAACTTTAGTTTTTTCTTTACCAGCTTCAGCTTGAAATTCGTTGATTAAGTCTATTACAGGGCCAAAAGAGTTTTGAGCGACTTGTAAAGCTTCAATCATTTCATCTTCAGAAAGTTCTTTAACTTCTGATTCTACCATCAAGATTGAATCATTAGTGCCAGAAACTGTAAGGTCTAATGTTGAGTTGTTTAATTCTTCAATTGTCGGGTTAATAACAAAATCTTCACCGATTATTCCAATTTTTGCAGCTGCAATTGGACCTTGAAAAGGAACTTCAGAAATTGATAATGCTGCACTTGCTCCAACTAGGGCAACAATATCAGCATCATTTTCCATATCATGAGAAATTACAGTACAAATAATTTGAACTTCATTATGGTAACCTTCAGGAAATAGAGGTCTAATTGGTCTGTCAATTAATCTTGATACTAATGTTTCTTTTTCTGAGCTTCTGCCTTCTCTTTTAAAAAAACCACCTGGGATTTTACCGTTAGCATAGGATTTTTCTTGGTAATGAACTGAAAGAGGAAAATAATCTAATGGCGATGAATCTTTTGATGCTGTGACATTACATAGGACTGTAGTTTCTCCATATGTAATAAGAACTGAATTTGATTGTCTTGCAATCCTTCCTGTTTCTAATGTTAATTTCTTACCAGCCCATTCAATCTCTTTTCTTATAATTTTAAACATATTTATTTTCTTAAACCTAAACTTGAAATTAGCGCATTATATCTGTTAACATCTTTTCTTTTGACATAATTAAGCAATCTTTTGCGCTGTCCGATAAGCATTAATAGTCCTCTTCTAGAATTAAAATCTTTAGCATGAACTTTAAAATGCTCAGTTAGGTTTTTTATTCTTGTAGTAAGGATTGCACACTGAACTTCTGGTGAACCAGTGTCTCCTTTTTTGGTTGCGTATTTAGTTATAACTTCTTGTTTGACTTGTGGTAAAATAGACATGTTGAATTATCAAAATTAAATATTAAATAAAAACTTTTATCGGGGAAATAGCATTTTTGTTCTCTAGATTTAATTTGCTAATTCCTACTAATTTGTCTTGAAAAAGGGTGTTTATAACATCGCTTTCTTTAAAGTGCAAATTATTTCTTAATATTTGTTTGCCTTGTTTAAAGGCTAAAACTTCCGTTTCTGTAAGAGTAATGTTATGTTCTCCTATCCTTATTTTATCAAGGTTTATGAAGGATTCTGAGTTAATAATATCATCAACTGTTAATTGTATTAATTTGTCAAAATCTATACTTGATGATAGCAAAAAATTACCTATTTTGGTTCTCCGTAATTTTGAAGTATAGCCAATAGTATTTAATGATTTGGCGATATCTCTTGTTAAGCTTCTTATGTATGTTCCTTTGCTGCATAGCACCCGAAATGAGCTGGTGAAATTATGATAATCATTTTCAAGGTTATCAAGTTCGTAAATTTTTATTGATCTTGCTTTGATTTCTTTTGACTCACCTTTTCGTGCCAGTTTATACATCGGTATTCCATTAATTTTTATAGCACTAAATTGTGGAGGAACTTGTTCAATATTTCCAATAAATTGTGGTAATATTTGTTTAATATGATTGAAGTTGAATTTTGAGCTTTCGGTTTTGGTAATTTTGCCATCAATATCAAGTGTGTCGGTTTCCTCTCCCCATTTGCTAGTAAATATATATTCTTTATTGGCATCGCTTAAATACTCAAGAAGTCTTGTGGCTTTGTTAATGCCTATAATCATCAATCCATCCGCAAAAGGATCTAATGTTCCTGCATGTCCACTTTTGCCATTAAAGATTTTTTCAACAGTTTTTGTTACTTTAAACGATACTATATTTGTCGGTTTATTAATTAGTAATATACCGCTTGTGACAATGTTATTATGCATTACGCAGTTTAATTGATAATGCGTGAGCAGTTAAATTTTCATTTTCAGCTAATAATTCAGTATCATCTGCGAGCTTTTTAAAAGAATCATATGAACAGTTGATTAAAGAATTTCTTCGCATGAAATCTAATATTGAGATACCTGAGCTAAATTTAGCAGTTTGTGAAGTTGGAAGCACGTGAGAAGGTCCTGCAATATAGTCACCAATTGCCTCAGGCGTATATTGTCCTAAAAATATTGCCCCTGCATTAGTAATTTTATTTAAAAATTGTTTAGGATTGCTTGTCATTATCTCCAAATGTTCAGGTGCAATAATATTTGCGATTATGCTTGCTTCATTAATCAGATCTTTTACTTCAAAAAAATATGCATTGTTTTCAAGGGAGTTATTTAGAATGTTTTTTCTAGAGCTTTCTGCTACAAATTTTGCAGCTTCTGATATAATTTGGTTGATAAATGATTTATCATCACAAATTAAATAAACAGAAGCGTCAGGATCATGCTCAGCTTGAGAAAGAAGGTCTGCCGCAATCCATGCTGGGTTTGATTTATTGTCAGTTATTACTAATACTTCCGAAGGTCCGGCTATCATATCAATTCCAACTTTGCCAAATACTTGTCTTTTTGCTTCGGCGACAAATTTATTACCAGGGCCAAAAATTTTGTTAATAGGTTCAATTGATTCAGTTCCATATGCCATTGCAGCAATTGCCTGAGCCCCGCCGATCCTATAAACTTCATTAATTCCGCAAATTTTACATGCTGCTAATGTTGCAGGATTATATTGGTTGTTGGGAGTAGGAAAACATGCCATTATTCTTTTTACGCCAGCAGTTTTGGCGACAGCGGCAGTCATTATGACTGTGCTAGGGTATGATGCCAGGCCACCAGGAATATAGAGTCCTACCGAATCAAGAGGATGCCAAAGCCAGCCTAATTCTGTTCCGGTTTGATCTGTATAAATATGGTTTTTGGGTTTTTGAGTGTTGTGGTAATCGCTAACTCTTGCAAACGCATGTTCTAATGCTTTTACAATGTTAGGATCAGTTTGATTAATGCTATTTTCGATTTCTGTTTCGCTAAATCTTAGACTTGCAAGATCTGTTTTGTCAAATTTTAAACTAAGTTCTTGAATGGCCTTTTCACCTTCATTTCTGACTTTTTGAATGATTTCTGAAACGGTTTTTTGTAAGTTTTGATCAAAAGCATTATCAAAGCTTTTGTTTTTCATTAATTCCTTAATTTGATTTTGGTTTTCAAATTTAATATGTTGCATTTTCTTATTTTATAATTTCAGCAAATAATTCATTAAGATTAGTGAATTTTATTTGGTAGCTTGTTTTGTTAATAATTAGGTAGGATGCAATTTGCATCAGAACTTGTTTTTCTTCAAGTTGATTTGCTTTTAAGGTTGCTCCTGAAGACACAAGGTCAACTATAAAATCTGACATACCAAGATGAGAAGCTAGTTCAATTGCTCCGTTAAGCTTGAATGTTTCTACTTGAAAACCTTGTTGCTTAAGCAATTTTGAAGTTGTTACAGGATATTTTGTGGCAACCTTAATGTGGGTTGAAAAGTCAGATAATTTATCAGATTTTTTGCCAGCAAGAGATAAGCGGCATTTGCCGATATTAAGGTTTTTAATTCTTATTATTTGTTCGTTTGGAAACTCTTCGATAACATCAAGGCCGCACACGCCGATATCAGCTTTGCCAGAAGCAACAAAAGAGGCTATGTCAAAGCTTCTTGCCTGAATTACTTTTAAATTTTGTTTGTTTGTTTCAAATATAAGTTTTCTAGTTTTTGTGTCAAAAAACTCTGGTTCAATTTCAATCCCGAGCTTGTTGATAATAGGTAAAACATCATTTTGAATCCTGCCTTTTGGTAAAGCAAAAATTATTTCTTGATTAGTGACCATTAATTTATACAAATAATCAGTGAGTTAATTTTTAAATAAGAAAAATAGAGATTATCTAGAAAACTTTTATTGATAAATTCTTAATAATCTTTTTATCTAAAGATTAATATATTAATAACCTCTCATTATCAAGAAATAATAATGGTCAAATCATATAGACTAGAAAAACAAGGTAGCTTATCTGATCTTAAGTTAATAAGCCATGATCTCCCTTTGCCAAAATCTACTGAAGTAAGAATAAAGCACAAATTTATTGGTATTAATAGATTCGACCTTCATCATGTGCTTGGTGATTATAAAATGGCAAAGCTTCCTGATATTACTGGTATTGAAGGCTATGGAGTTATTACTCATGTGGGTGAAAATGTTAAAGACTTCAAAAAAGATGATGAAGTTATGTATTTGTCAGGTTTAAGAGGCTCTTTCTCTGAAGAAAGAAATATTGATGAAAGATATGTAATGATAGCTAATAAGCATATTGATGGTGATATACAGCTTGCAATGTTGTCTGGTGGATTAACTGCGCAACTATTATCAAAGCAAGTTTATTTTGCGCGCCCTGTATCTAATGTTGTTGTTTATGGAGCTGCTGGCGGTGTTGGCTACTTGCTTTGTCAGTCTTTAAAAAATGCTGGAGCAAAAGTTATAGCTGTTGTTGGTTCTGAAGAGAAAGCAGCATTTGTTAATAAATTAGGGCCTGATCATGTGATCAATCACTCGAATGAAGATTTGGTCAAAAAAATAAGAGAATATACAGGAGGATTGGGAGCTAACTGTATTTATGACTGCTATGGAAAGGGGTTTTTGCCTAAAACACTAAGTTCCGTCGCACCATTTGGAATGGTAGTTAATTATGGTGATGTTCATGGAGTTGTAGATGGTTTGAATGTTGTTAATATGTGGCAAAGATCTGTATTTTTTTGTAGGCCTAATTTATTTACTTATAAAACCTCTAATAGGGTTGAGTTTGTCTTATCATCAGCGATGTTGTTAAAGGATATTAAGGAAGGAAGATTAAAGCCCAAAATAACGCCTTATAAATTTAACCAAATTCCAAAGGCTTTAAGTGATATTAAGGAAAATAAAGTTATGGGATCAATAATTGCAGAGATTTAAAAAATGGTCGGGGCAGAGAGATTTGAACTCCCGACCACCTGGTCCCAAACCAGGTGCGCTACCGGACTGCGCTATGCCCCGTTTTTTTCAAAAATCATATACATTGACTAGAATAAATTGCAATTATTACTTTTTCTGACATTTTATTCAATTTAAATCATTAATTTGTTTTTAAGGTTGTTTTGGTATGGAATCTGACATTAAAAATTTAATATCTAATATTGAGAAATCACTTGATTTGCTCGGGAGGTTTCTTTGACAAAGATAAGTTGAAAACTGAGTTGGAGAAAATTTCAATTAAAGCTGATGATCCGGAGCTTTGGAGTGATCATGATAAAGCACAAAAAGTTTTACAGGAAAAATCTAGAATAGAGTCGCAGCTTAAACTTATCGAAGGATTTAGAGAAAAGTTTGCTGAGTCTAAAGAGTTCCTTTCAATGTCGGAAGATGAGGGTGATGATGAATTGTTGGGAGAAACAATCAAAGAGTTGAATAATCTTTTTGTAGCTATTGATAAAGCTAAGTTCTCAGCTTTGTTTAGTAAGCCTGAAGATAAATTAAATTGTTTTCTTGAGATACACCCTGGTGCTGGAGGAACTGAGTCTCATGATTGGGCTGAAATGCTTGCTAGAATGTATTATAGATATTGCGAGATTGAGAATTTCTCTATTGAAGTTCTAGATGAGCAAAAAGGAGATGAAGCAGGTTTAAAATCTTTAACAATGAAAGTTTCTGGAATTAATAGTTATGGTTGGTTAAAGGCTGAGTCAGGAGTTCATAGGTTGGTAAGAATTTCTCCTTTTAATTCTGCCGGTAAAAGAATGACTAGTTTTGCAAGTATTTGGGTATATCCTGAAGTTGATGATTCAATTAGTATTAATATCGAGCAAAAAGATTTGCGTGTTGATACTTATAGAGCTTCTGGAGCTGGAGGTCAGCACATTAATAAAACCGACTCAGCCATTAGGATTACTCATTTGCCAACTAATATTGTTGTTCAATGTCAAAATTCAAGGTCTCAGCATAGAAATAGGGATGAGGCAATGAAGATGTTAAAGTCGAGATTATATGAGTTGGAGCTAAAAAAACAGCAGGATTCAATAGACAAACAAAATGCTGAAAAAACAGATAATAGTTGGGGTAATCAGATTAGATCCTATGTTTTACAACCTTATCAGCAGGTGAAAGATTTGCGTTCAGGTTTTGCGACATCAAATGTAAATTCTGTTTTAGATGGGGATATTGAAGAGATTATTAAATCAGTACTTTCTATGAAGTAATACTATTATGCGACTTTTTCCTTTTGTTTAGAATATTTGTTTTGATACCAGTCAATGAATCTTAAATTTGAGCTGTTTAAAGTGTTTTTGTTGGTACAAAGATAAAAGCTATATGGGCTTTTAAAATTAGTGTCAAAAGCAATTGTCAGAATGTTACTTTTAAGAAGGTTTTTGATGTACTGCTTCGGCGCTAAACCAATGAAATCATTATATTTTACTGTATCTATAATCATGTAGTAATGTTCTAATTCAAAGTTGTTTTTGGTTTCATCTAATGATAAATTATGTTCACTAAGAATGTTGTGCCAAAAGTTTTCACGAGATGAATGTGAAATAATTTCGGCTTGTTTAAGAAGTTCATTGGTTGAAGAAAATTTCTTTTTTAATGAAGGTCTGCATATAGGAACTAAATCTTCATCAAAAAGTTTGATGTATTTGTAATGTTTGTTGAGTTCTGAAGGGTCTTTTAGACAGCATATTGTTATTTCGTTGTCAACATTTGAAGCGTCAAAGTTACCGTTGAAAATATTGACTTTAATCTTAGTTCTTTTGTGGGTTTGGGAAAATTCCGATATAATTTCATTGAGCCAGAAATTTGGGCATGACGGAACTGTGCTAAACGTTATTTCGTCTGAGCCGTCATTTTTGTTATTAAGTAATTTTAGGTTATTTTCAACTTCTTGAAATAAGTGTTTAGTGTTGTTAAAAAGGTTCTCGCCATTTTTCGATAAAATAATGTAGTTTTGATTTCTAATAAACAGTTCTATTTTAAGATTGGTTTCTAGTTTTTTAATTGATTTGCTAATAGCGCTTTGAGTCAGAAATAACTCATTTGCAGCTTTGGTGAAATTTAGATTTTTCGCGCAAACATGAAAAATATAAATATGTTTCAATAAGGATAAAGTTAATGGCGCAATATTTTTTGTCATAATTCTAAATATGGTCAATTTTGTTTTTTACTTTTAAACTGACAATTAATAGTAATTATTCAGACTATAATTGGTTCTATGTCAATATATTTGTTTGTGCTGATAGGGTATCATGACTATAAATTTACTTGATTTTTTTGTTTTGTTTTTTTAAAAATTAGCTTGTGTCTAGAGTTATTCCCTTCTATGTTCTTCTCTAAATAAATAATTTTTACTTAAAATGTACCCTTTTCATTTATCGATTCCAGTATCAGATTTAGATATAGCTAAAGATTTTTATTCAAGCGTATTTGATTGTAAAATAGGACGAACCGGTGTTCGTTGGGCTGATTTTGATTTTTTTGGTCATCAGTTAACAATTCATTTGGCCGAATTGCCGCAAGATGATTTTAGGTCTAATAATGTTGATGGTCACAATATACCGGTAAGGCATTTTGGTCTTGTGTTAGATTGGGATATTTGGCATGAAATAAAAGATCGGTTGCTTTTAAGGGATGTTACTTTTGTCGTCAAGCCTCATATACGCTTCAAAGATAAGCCAGGCGAGCAAGCATCTATGTTTTTTCTTGATCCATCAAATAATGTTTTGGAACTTAAGGCTTTTAAAGATAGTGCTAATTTGTTTGTTAAAAATGAAAAAGGGCAAGCTTCAGAAGCATCTTGATTTGTTTTATTGATTTAATTTTTGATTTTTAGACATGTTAATGCCATTTCATCTTGCTATACCTGTTAATGATTTAGAAGAGACGAAAAAGTTTTATACTGAAGTTTTGGGCTCTAAAGTTGGAAGGTCTTCGGATATTTGGTGTGATTTTAATTTTTTTGGTCATCAATTAACTGCTCACTTAAGTCCTGATGAAACAAAGAAAGTAGCTTCTAATGTTGTTGATAATATCCCTTTGCCGGTAAGGCATTTTGGTATTGTATTAAGTTGGGATAATTGGCATGACTTACGTGACAGGTTGGAAGAAAAGAATATTGCGTTTATTAGTAAGCCTCATGTTCGTTTTAAGGGTCAGGTTGGTGAGCAAGCAACAATGTATTTTTATGATCCTTCATATAATGCCATTGAATTCAAATCTTTTAAAAGGTTTTCACAATTATTTGAATCATTCGATAAGTTGAAAACTATCATGAACAGAAAATAATTCTGTTTTATCTCTTTCTTTTAAATTTACTAAGTTTTTAATGTAAGTTTACTTAACAAAAACTCTAGTTTTATGAAATATATTCTTGTTATAGATCAAGGCACATCAAGCACAAGGGCGCATTTAGTTGACAGTAAAGGTGTTCTAATTTTTACAGAACAAAAAGCTTTAAAAATAATATCTTCTCAGTCAGGTTTTGTTGAGCAAGATCCTGATGAAATATGGAGCTCTGTATTACATTGTGTTGCAAAGGCAATAGCGTTTGCAAATAACTCTGGTTTTAAAATTGTTTCATGTGCAATAACTAATCAGCGAGAAACTTCTGTTGTTTGGCATAGAAAGACCCAAAAGCCTGTTTATAATGCCATCAGCTGGCAAGATTCTAGAACCGCTGAAATATGTTCTAAGGTTTCAGAAGATGATATTAGTTATATAAGAAGTTCCACGGGTCTGGTTTTAAGTCCTTATTTTTCTGCGAGTAAAATAAAGTGGATTTTTGACAATGTTTTAAATGGTAAAGCCTATGAAGATTATGCTTGTGGAACTATTGATAGTTTTTTGTTATTTAAGTTAACAAATGGTCTAGTTCATAAAACTGATTCTACAAATGCTTCGAGAACATTATTGTATAATATCAAATCTTTAAGCTATGATAAAAGGCTATTAGATATATTTGGCATTAGTCATTCTATATTGCCTGAGGTTTGTCCAACAATATCTGATTTTGGGGTTGTTGATAAAAGCTTTTTTGATGTTGAGATTCCTATTGATGTTATGATTGGAGATCAGCAATCTGCAGCTGTTGGCCATAAATGTTTTGATAGAAAATCTGCCAAAGCAACTTTTGGAACGGGTTGTTTTTTGATGATGAATATTGGTGAAAATTTTCAGTTATTTGATGAGTCTTTACTGACGACAATTCTTTATAATATTAATGGTAATCCTACATATGCGCTTGAAGGATCAATATTTTACGCAGGTTCAGCACTTAATTGGGTAAAAGATAATTTGGAGTTGTTTAGTGATTTTGATGAAGCAGAGAAGTTGATTAATAGTGTTGGTGATAATGATGGGGTGTTTTGTGTTCCTGCTTTATCTGGTCTTGGGGCGCCATATTGGCAGAGTTGTGCCAGAGCGGTTTTTGTAGGTATGACAAATAGCACTACTAAGGCCCATTTAGTTCGTTCGGTATATGAATCTATTGTTTATCAGCTCAATGATTTGTTTAGAGTTATTAAACAAGGTGATGCTGATATTAAAAGTTTAAGTGTTGATGGTGGAGTGGTTAATTCTTCTTGGTTCAATCAGTTTTTGAGTGATATTTTGGATATTGATATATTAAAATCGGATAATTGTGAGTTAACATCAGTTGGTGCAGCTTATTTAGCGGGGATAAAGTTGGGTTTTTATGAGAGTTTTTCTGATGTTAAGCAATTGAAGCAAGGCAGCTCTTTTTTTCAAGCTAAAGATATTAGTCCTGCTCAGCGAGAGTCTTTGTTGAGAGGGTGGTCTTTGGCTATAGAGAGTTCTATAAATTATTCAGTTGATAAACTCTAGCTAGAGAGGTTCGAAGAAAACGTGTTTTTTTTAAAAAAATACTAGAGTTTTATAATTTTATGTTTATTTTTTTTACGAACTAAAAAGGATGTGCAAATGAAAACTAATATTATCTTAGATAAGGTTAGATCCCAAACTCATGTAAAAAAAGTAGCTAATAATAACAATAGATTATCTTTTGATTTCGAAAGAAAGATATTTATTGAAGATTTTATTGGTTCAAGCTCTTCAATAGAGTATGTTCATAGTTTTTTGGCTGACTCAGAAGATTAGACTGCTTCTAAGCCAAGGTTATTGAACAAGTCTTTATCAGTTTCTTCGCAAGGATTATCCTGAGTTAAAAGAGTCTCCCCATAAAATATTGAGTTGGCTCCAGCAAAGAAGCATAAAGCTTGAGCTTCTTTTGAGAGGTTTTTTCTACCTGCTGAAAGTCTAACAAATGACTTTGGCGAAGCAATTCTAGTAGCTGCAATTGTTCTGATAAATTCGAATATATCAAATTCTTCGACATTTTCTAGTGGTGTGCCTTCAACCTTTTCAAGTAGGTTTATTGGTATGCTCTTAGGAGCAGGGTTGAAGTTTGCAAGTGTTGCTATCATTTGAGCTCTGTCTTCTCTTGATTCTCCCATTCCAACAATTCCACCTGAGCAAATATGAATGTCAGCATTGGCAACATTTTGAATGGTATCAAGGCGATCTTGATAATTTCTTGTAGTTATAATTTTTTCGTAAAATTCTTTTGAGCTATCAATATTGTGATTATAAAAATCTAGCCCAGATTTTTTAAGTTCTTTAGCTTGTTTGTCTGAAATCATGCCAAGGGTAAGACAGGTTTCTAAACCAAGTTTTTTTACTTCTTTTACAGCTTCGCACATTTGTGGCAGGTCACGATCATGGAGGTTCCTCCATGCCGCACCCATACAAAATCTTGACGCACCTTTTTCTTTAGCTTTTTTAGCTGATTCCTTAATTGTGTTGATGTCTAATAAAGGTTGTTTTTCGATTTCCGTATTGTAATGAGCTGATTGGGGGCAATATTTGCAATTTTCAGGGCATGCTCCAGTTTTAATACTTAGAAGTGTTGATACTTGTACTTGATTAACATTAAAGTTTTCTCTATAAGTAGTGTGAGCTTTGTTGATCAAGTCATTAAATGGAAGTTCGTAAAGCTCTAATATTTTATTTTTATTCCACATTTTATCTTCGTGTTTGATTTAGAGCAATATGCTATACAACAATTAAAATATAAAGAAAATCAAAAATTATTACGTGTTATACATAATTATCGCAATGACGGTTTTGTAAAGCACGATTCTGAAGGTAAAGCTCTTCATGATTTCACGTCCAATGATTATTTTGGTATGGCAAATGATGCTGAGCTTGTCGAAAAAATTAGGAGCTCGATTACAAATATTGGCTCTGGAGGGTCGCGTTTGATTTCTGGCTCGTCATTTTTTTACAAAGATTTTGAGGATACTCTTGCAATGCTTCATCAAACAGAAAAGTCGGTGATTTTTGGTTCGGGTTATTTGGCTTCTTTGGGCTTCTACAAAGTTTTTTGCGGTAAAGATGATGTTGTTATAGCTGATAAAAATATTCATGCCTGTCATATTGATGGTATTAGTTTATCAGGAGCAAAGCTAATAAGGTTTCGACATAATGATGTTAGGCATCTTAAAGATATAATGCTTCAAAAGCGTTCAAAATACTCAAAATGTTTTATATTAACTGAAAGTTTATTTTCAATGCATGGAGATTTTGCTCCATTGTCAGAGATTTCTAATATTGCTAGTAAATATAATTGTCATTTGTTAGTTGATGATGCTCATGGTTTTTTGATTTCAGATGAGTTATCAAAACTTGATAGAGATAATTTGACAATATTTGGCACTTTATCAAAGTCTGTTGGTAGTTATGGTGGTTATATTTGTTCATCAAAGAATATTTGTGATTATCTTGTTTCAGCTGCTCGTTCTTTAATTTATTCAACTGCGCTGCCTGAATTTGTTGTTATGTCAGGTTTAGAAAGTTTGAAAAAGTTAGTTTTGAAAAAACAAAGTTATCAAAAAGATCTTCATGAAAAGATAAGTTTTTTTTGTAAGAATATTTCTTATTCACATACTAGCTCGCCAATAGTAATTGTTGAAGTAGGTTCAATTGATAAATTAAATTTTATTTATAATGAGCTTTGTTTAGAAGGTTTTCTTGTTGGTAAGATTAGGCCGCCAACAGCTGAAACGCCAAGGTTAAGGTTAAGTATTTCGACAAAGCATTCAATGTCTGTTCTTGCTAATTTGGCAGAGGCCTTGATAAGAAATATTGAGTTAGCTTCTTTGAAGTTTGGTGGTTAGTGGGTGTTCAAGTTTAAGAAAAAACTTGAACATAAAACCGTTTTATTTATAAAATTTAAACAAATTTGAAATATGTTTAATATAGAATTTCTTGCACCATATGCCTCAGTTTTGATATTCGTAATTATTGCGACGGGTATCGCATTGGCTATGGTTACTCTCCCTTTTGTAATATCCCCTAAAAAGCCAGATAAAGAAAAGTTATCAGCATATGAATGTGGTTTTGAGCCTACTGGTGATGCAAGAAGTAAGTTTGATATTAGATTCTATCTTGTTGGGATATTATTTGTTTTATTTGATTTGGAAATAGCTTTTCTTTTTCCTTGGGCTTTAACACTTGGAACTATTGGTTTTATTGGATATCTCTCAATGATGTTGTTTTTGTTTGTTTTGACGATTGGCTTCATTTATGAGTGGAAAAAAGGAGC
>JADHOX010000005.1 GCA_016778805.1 Rickettsiales bacterium | reverse complement strand
GTAATGAAATTATTGATAAACTTCGTAATAAAAGTAGAGCATATTTGTTCTCAAATAATACAACTCCAGCGGTTGCGGCTTCAAGTTTAGAGATATTAAATATTATCAGAGAATCAAAAGATTTGATTAAAAGTCTTGCTGAAAATACGCTTTATTTCAGGCAAAAAATGATAGAGGCAGGTTTCGATATAAGGCCAGGTATTCATCCAGTTGTTCCAATTATGTTATATGATGCAAAACTTGCTGCAGTAATGGCTCGTGATTTAATTGAAGATGAAGGAATTTATGTAATTGCTTTTTCATTTCCTGTTGTACCAAAAGGTGAAGCAAGAATTAGAGTTCAGATTTCTGCCGCACATAATAAAGAACATTTGGATAGAGCAATAGATGCTTTTATTCGTGTTGGTAAAAAGCATAATGTCTTAAAATCGGCTGCTTAACTCCACAAGGCCAATATTTATTGGCTTTATGTAACTTTTATTTTGCGTTATTGTTTTAAATTTATTTTTCACTTTAATCTAAAGTCAGCATTACCATTTAAGCTATATTAGTCGCCTTTATCAATTAAGTGCAAGTCCCAGTGATTATCACTTGATATATTGCTTTGTCTCAAATGTTAGATTGAGTTTTTTTAGGAAAAAAGTTATAGTAAAAATTATAATATTTTTCTAAAAAAAGATTATGAGAGAAGTTACAAGGGTTAAATATCAACAATTTAAATTACCTGATTATTTATTTTTTGCATCAGTAAAAGCTAGAAAACAAAAAACTGGTACCGAAAGATTTGATCCGAGCCTAGCAGCTTCTGGCAGAGAAGCTTTTACATCAAGTACTTCACCAGCAAAAGCAATTAATAAAAAAACAATCATATTAGATAGTAATGGCTGTATTGATTTAAGCTTTACAGATCGAATAGCATTTGCCAAGAAGCTAATTCAAATAGGTTTTGAAGTTTATTTATGCAGTAAAAGTGAGCCATTTGGTTTTATAAAGTTAAGTGAGGATTTAGCAAATTATCAGATTTTAGATAAATTGACAAAATTTAACTACAAACTCGACTATCAAGAATTAGCGAATAGCTTTCAATTGGCACGAGATAAGGTAAAAGTTTTAAATCCAGTAGATTTATATGAAGTTAGAACATCATTTACAGAGTTATTTAAAAATTCAAATGATCCATTCGTTGCTCATGATGATTTAAAGCTATATTTGTTTGACAAACCTAAAAGTTATGAAGATGATATTGAACAGTTAATATCTGAAATATTTAAAACTGAAGATGAAACATTAAAAGAAGCAAGTAGTTTTGTTGAAAAAATTGACGTTCTAACAAATTTATGTATTGAAAAAACAGATGGTCAAAAAATTTTACTTAGAAAGTTAACATTATATTCCGATATAAAAAGTTACCAAGAAAAAAAATCTCAGATATTAAAAAGTTTAATTGATAAAAAAGAAAAGTTTTTTGAAAGTATTTGGTCAAGTTTTAGTCAGGGAGAAACCGATTTTACTATCATACAAGGAGAGAGAATTTTCCTAAGACTTTATGAGAGTAATAAAAAATATTTAAAGTTATGTTTTGATTATTTGTTTGCTAATGACAAATTCAATACAAATCTTCTTATTTCGGCTTTGTCAGAATCAGAAGTTAGAACTATATTTTTCGAGCAATTAATTAAGTTTTATCCCGTTCCTAATTACTCCTTTTTATCTAAATTTGATCAAATTACGTTTGGAACTTTGCTTAATCTTAAAACCATTAATTATGAATATGCAAAAAATGTATTTAGGATATTAAAAAATGATGATCTTATATCATATTTGCGAGAATTTCCAGAAGATCATGATTATTTAATTCAAAAATTACGTGATAAATATAGCAATATCCGATTTCAATCTGAAAAACAGGCTGTAAAGCTTAATGATCTAGAAAAAATTTCGAAACTGGATATTGCCAAGGACTGCTTTTTAAAATTTCAGGAATTTATTGATGAGCAATATTGTCGTAGTTTTCTAATTAAAAAAAATATTAACGATAATACTTTGTTATGTAGAAGTCTTATTAAAGTTTGGCCTAATTTAATTGATGAAATTTCTTTAAAAGAGTTCAATCCAGGGAACAGAAATGAACAATTTAAATTTGTTAGCACAGTTTTTGAGGTTAGGCCAGATTTGGTGGCAACCATTTTAAAGGATGAATATTGGCTTGAAATAGAATTTGAGGAATGGTCATATTCAAAGTTTTTTAAATCAGCTTATGAAAGTAATCCAGAGGCAACAAAAGAATTTGTTAAACAAAGAATGGAAAGGCGCAATATACGAATTACTCCTTTTATTGCTGCAATATTTCCTGAAGAAGCAGAATCAATATTAGAAAATTTAACAGATTACAATCCATTATTAATTGATGAAACACAAGCTTTTAACATTTTTGAATATTTCATTATGAAAAAATGTTATCGGAATACGACATCTTTTGAAAATATATCTAATCTTTTTCATTGTTGTTCTTATTTTAGTGATGTCAAAGGAAATACCAAAAAAGACAAGACAAATAAGCTTAGTTTTTCTAAATTTATGTCTCATTGGAAAAAAATAGATTATATCTCTTCTAGAAGGCCAACATCAATTTTTTTCGAAATCATGAGTTCGAAATTAATAAATGAATTATCAGGAATGTATCCTAAAGATTTCTTCAATGAGGTTGTAACTCTTGAAATATTTCAAATAATGAGTATTGACTTTGAAAAATTTAAGGAATTATTTCCAAATTTGAAACATATCTCGATCCCATTTAGTTTAACTCATCGAGTTCTAGAATTTGAGCGGTTAAAAAGATTATGTAAAGAACCCAAAATTACAATTGAGGTTAATCAATTATCAATCGCTAAGAGTCAATATTATAAAGATTTGGATATAAAGTCTGATGATATAGAAGAGATAAAATCTCGGCAAAATTTACCAAAACCAGGTGAGATATTTTTAGGTAGGTCAAATAATGATTTTAAACTTGATTCTTCTAATGAGAAACAAAGTTTTCAAATGTATCTTTCTGGTAAGGTTTTAAATAATGATTTTAGAGGTAATCCACAAATTATTTATTCAGTAGCAACTGTAACGATATCTGGTAGTGTGGATTTTGAAGTTGTTTCAGCAAATGAATTTCAAACTATTGTTATTACAAATGTTACTTCAGAAAAAATTGCAGAATTTGCAAGTTCACAATCATCAAGCAAATTATATGCAAGTTTAAACATTTCGTTAAAGAAAGGTGAGAGAAAATTCCTTTCATGCCTAAGTTCTTTTGATGAATTTGAAGGAGTTATAGGAAATATTCCAAAAGGTGTTCGGATATTAAAAGGCGATGATGGTTTTTATTACTCAGAATCAGACCGAGATATAGATTTTAGTTATATTGTTAGTTCTGATCAAACAAGAAAAGCAGTGTTGTCAAATTTAACCGCAAAGGAAATTATTAATGAGTTTAAAGATAAACCAGATGATTATAAAGAGATAATAGCTGAGATTCCTAATAATACTGAAGATGTTAAATTATGGCTTGATAATTTATATGATCAAAAATTAGGAGCTTGTCGTCATCGAGTAGCTGCTGTTTATCATAAATTACTAGAAGCTGGAATTAGTAAAGATAATATAAGAGCATATGGAATAAATGGTAGTCATGTAATTATTGCCTTAAAAGAAGGAGAAAATTGGATTTCTTATGATCTCGGTGGCAGAGAATCAAATACAATTTATAAAATAGAGCAAAGAGACAAAAAGATTGAAGCAGAGCAAAGAGACAAAAAGATTGAAGCAGAGCAAAAAGACGAAAAAATTGAAGCAGAGCAAAGAGACAAAAAGATTGAAGCAGAGCAAAGAGACGAAAAGATTGAAGCGGAGCAAAGAGACGAAAAGATTGAAGCAGAGCAAAGAGACGAAAATATTAAAATAGACTTAAAGAATCCAAGTTACATATATAATAAAAATTATAATTTTTTAACTATAAAAAAAGATAATCACGCCTCAGAAAAGAGTGATAATTCAGTTGTTCAGAAATCTAATCCTATAGGACTAAATAATGATTTAGAAGAATTGCGACAATTTTTACTAGCAAATACTAGTAAGGCAATTCCTCAAAGAGAAAGACAGACACAAAAACAAGATTTAAAGCAAAAATTACTTCAAGATTTTCAAACAAAATTTTCGTTTCAAACATTAGAGCAAGATGTTTTTGAAAACTTACTTACAAATGCAGCTAGTAAAATTTTAATAGCAACTGACCGAATAGATGAACATGCCAATTATTTAATTAGGCAATATAAAGATAGGTTATTTTATATAGATAATCCAGATCAATTAGATTTTACTAGATCAAGGCTTAAAATAGCTGATAATAGCTCTGTGTCTTTGACAGAGGAGTCAGACTTGGAGTTTTTTTTAAGAAGTCCAGAGCATGGAAATGGAGCTTTGGTTATTAACTGGTCCGCTTTTAGTAATCAGCAAAAAGTAGCATTAAATACATTGCTTGATAGAGAGGCAACGCTTGCAGGTCATAAATTATCACAAGATCTTAAAATAATAAGTTTGGATAATGCAAGAAGCGAAGATCCATCATTTGCATCACGGCATAATGTATCATATAAATCATTACTTAGTCCACAAGTTAGAGATCATGATAAATATGAAGGGTTGCCTGAACACAAAGCTTTGGCATTTAAAGCTTCTCAAGCAGAGACTACACAAATAGATTTAATGGGTCTGAGTGATTGGCGTCTGGCATTATTTGGTAAGATATTATTAGAAGGGGAATCTATGGTTTGGCATCATTCAAGTTTTGTAGATGCAGTTAGAACAAATGCTAGTAATTTTGAGATTTCAAATTTATCAGAAGAAGCAGCTAAGGAGTTAAATTATGAAGTTAAGCAAGCAAAAGCAAAAGGTTTTTTTGCCTATCATGGCCATAGGATAAAACTACCAGATGATTTTGATGTTAAAGTTACTTCAAAGAATTTTGATTTTAGTAAATTTAACGCAATATCAGTTAGGAAAAATTGTAAATATGAGCAGGCAGAGGGTACGGTAATTATAAATACTCATATATTTGATCAATTATTACATAAGCATCAGATTAAAGATGGCCAGTATCAAGAGATACCAGGTTTGTTAGAAGTAAATAACTCAGGTTCACTTAGTTTATTCGTAACAAGTGAATTAACAGAGGCTCAATATTATTGTATGTTAAATGAGGCAAAAAGGTTTAATGTAAAATTAAAATTATTACTAGCACCATATATATCATTACCCTCTAAAATAAAAACAGATAACCAAGTTTTACTTAAGGCGTCAGATGGAAGAGGTTCTGAATTATCTGGAAAATCTAAAATTATCGTAACAAATGATCTTAGCTCATATGGGGTGCAAAGAGATGAACAGTTTATAGATATAGAGGATTTTGGTTTTGAAGCCTTAATAAGTTCGATAACATATAAAGCTTCACAAGAAGGTTTTAGTGAATTTGATCAGCATATAAGTAAGTTTATAGAAGGGTTACAAAAGGGAGAAAAGTTTGTTCTAAGAGGAGAGTTTACAGATGCAATGCTTAATATATTAGCACCTTTTATAGCAGAATCAGGAGAAAATTTAACCATTGTTGTTGAAGACATGGATTTAAGTGCAAAAGTCATAAGATACCCAAGACTTGATTGGTTATCTGATCGCTTAGAGTTTAGATATAAAGAGTTAGAAACAAAGCAGGAGGTTATAAAGAGAATTGAGGTTGAAGATAAGTCTTTTGAACTTGCAGATAGTGAAGCTAAAGCTAAAAGATTTATTGAGACGAGGAAGGAGTTAGTTTTAGATGCACTCGCTGCTTCAAATATGCTATTATTAGAAGGTCATAGTGGTGTCGGAAAGAGCAGTTTGATGAAAGAATTTGAGGAGCATGATCATGATAAAATATCAGTTCATAGAGAATTAAACTCATTTGTTCAATGGGCTGAGGATAAATCTGAAGGTAAGACCAAGATTTTATTTATAGATGAATCTAATATAGAGGATAAGCATTTTACCTTATTTAATGGATTAAAGTCAGTTGGCGCGAAGAGTATTTTTTATAATGGAAAGTTTTACAATTTAACAGAAAATCATAAAGTAGTATTTGCCTGTAACCCGATAGAATATGGCGGCGGTAGGTTTGAGCAGAAATTATTTAATAAGGGTGATATTCCAATAATTGAATTTAGAGATTTTCCGGCGAGTTATATATATGAGAAAATTTTAAAACGTCCTATATATTGTCAAAGAATGTCAATTAGGCTTGATGAATCTAGATTCAAGGAGATTTGCAGGCCCTTAATAGAGGAATATAAGAAATATCAGGAATTATCAGGTGATACAGTAAGAGAATTACAAGAGCAGGTACTTGGGGAATTATTAATTGCATTTAAAGTAGAACTTGCAGGTGACTTAAAGGGATCTAATTTTATCACAACATCAGCAACAAAAGCAGTAGAGAAAGAGCTTTATGATGCGATAAATATCAGAGTAAAACAAAGAAGCGGAGTCTTCAATGGAGTAGCATCAGGTCTTAATGGAGTCTTGTTAGAAGGGGGCGCTGGTGTTGGAAAAAGCGAGATGATCAAAGAGATGCTAAAAGCAAATAACATTCGTCCAAAAGGTTACTTAGGTGGTCATTGTTATTATAAAATAGAGGCAGATATGCCATTGCTTGAGAAAAGAGCCTTAATTATTAAAGCCTTTGAAGAGGGGAATATAGTGTGGATAGATGAGATAAATAGCTGTTTAGATGATGGTTTAGAGAAGTTACTAAATTCTGTGTTAATAGGCATTCATCCAGATACGGGTGAGCGTTCGGCAAAAGCAGGGTTTATGTTGCTTGCAAGCTGTAACTCAGCTGGGTTAGAGGGTAGATCAATCATAAGTCCAGCACTTCGTCATCGAATGAGTATGCCAAAATTACAAGAATTAGTTGATTATAAAATTGAAGATTTTGAGCAAATAATAAAACATTGGTATCGTCATGATGAGATAGATGAAGTTAAAGCTTTGCAATTAGGTAGGGCATTTAAGGAGATGATCTCAAATCCAGAATATACAGAATATAATTTAAGGATGTTTCGAGATGTTTTAATATCTGAATATGGTTTAACAGGAAAAATTCATTATCAAGAAAGAGTTGGAGAAGCAGGAGATCTATATAGCAAAACATCAATATATGAAGTTAGCGGTGATAATTTAGGTGATGGTTTTGTAGGAAAGATTCGAGCAGAGCATAGGACTAAAGATACAATAAATGACAAAATAGCTCAAAGTTTAAAAGAGGCCTTAGCTGATACCTCAACAATTGGTCTTCTACAAAAGCAAATAAACCCTGAAGAATTTATGAATGTTGTAATAGAATTTGCTCACGCAAATAATGGGGTTGGTAATGCGCCTAAAAAAGCTGTTGATGATTTTTGCCGAGAATATGGTGCTGATATATATGAGTTAGCAAAAAGTTTTTCAGCATCTTATCAAAAATATGCACAAGTAAATGGTTTATATACTGGAAGAGAAGATGGGGATAATGATGCTTTGTTACGAAAGGATAAAGAGGTAGGAGCTAGATTAAAACGCATACCAAAGGAACTTGTTGAAGATTTAATTAAAAAAGCATTAGATATTGAAAATATTAGTCGTTTATAACTATTAATAATTTTATTTGTTAAAATAAGTCTTAATCAAGAATTGTAAAAATATCTTGATTGCGAGTGGTTTTTATAATTGTATTATATCTAAATTTAACAAATTATAAAAAATGTCAAAATATAAGCATCCACAAACTATTGCATTGCATGGAGGATCACATAGAAGTGATTCAGCAACAAATGCTGTTGCTGTTCCAGTTTATAAAACAACATCATATCAATTTAATAATACAGAACATGCGGCAAATTTGTTTGCATTAAAAGAGTTCGGAAACATATATACTCGTATAATGAATCCGACAAATGATGCTCTAGAGCAAAGAATTGCTGCTATGGAAGGAGGTCTTGCAGCAGTTACAGTTGGTTCAGGTCAGGCTGCATCAACCTTTGCAATATTAAATTTATGTCAAGCTGGTGATAATTTTGTTAGTTCAACAGATTTATATGGTGGTACATTTAGCCTATTTAGGCACACGCTTGAAAAGCTAGGTATTGAATGCAGATATGCTGATCCAGAAGATCCTGCTAATTTCGAAAAGTTAATTGATGATAAAACAAGATGTATTTATGCAGAAACATTACCAAATCCATATTTAAGAGTGTTTCCAATTCAAGAAGTTGCAGATATTGGAAAAAAATATAATATTCCGTTAATAATGGATAATACAGCAGCTCCATTAATTTGTAAGCCATTTGAGCATGGTGCTGCAATTGTAGTCTATTCGTTAACAAAATTCATTGGAGGTCATGGAACAACTATTGGTGGTTGTTTAATTGATGGAGGTAATTTCGATTGGACAGCTGAACCTTCTAGACAGCCGCTATATAATGAACCAGATATGAGTTATGGTGGTGTAAAATGGGGTGAGGCAGTTCCAGCCTTAACCGGAGCAAATATATCTTTTGCTATAAGAGCTAGAGTTTGTTTATTAAGAGATATAGGTGCATCCTTAGCACCTGATAATGCATGGAATATTATTCAAGGTCTTGAAACTCTTCCACTAAGAATGAAGCAACATTGTGAAAATGCAGAGAATATTGCTGAATTTTTGTCAAAACATCCAAAAGTAGATAGAGTAATTTATCCAACTAACTATTATGATAAGATTGCAAACAGAGCTAAAAAGTATCTTTCTGGTGGAAATGGAGCGCTTGTTGGTATTGAGTTAAAAGGTGGATTAGAAGCAGGTAAAAAGTTTATTGAATCACTTGAAATGTTTTATCATGTTGCAAATATTGGTGATGCAAGAAGCTTAGCTATTCATCCAGCAACAACTACTCATAGTCAATTAACAGAAGATGAGCTTAAAGCAGCCGGCGTAACTGCTGGATATGTTAGATTATCAATCGGAATAGAGCATATTGATGATATTAAAGCTGATTTAGACCAAGCTTTAAGTAAAGTATAATATTTGATACTAATCTAATTACTAAATTAAAATTATAACTCCTGAGATCTTGCTATTGATCTCAGGAGTTTTTTTTGTATAAAGTTTGCAAAAAAATACTCGCGTAAAGTCAGTTCTATGCTGAAAACGCCCTTACTTTCCATAATATATATTATGCGACAATAATGTAGTATCTAACCTTTGTTAATTTTGATTTTGACATTGTTGATTAATCATGCATTTTAAATAATCTCTCACAGTTAATTCGCGCATATTTGTGAACTTTTTATTTAATTAAAATGAAGAATTTTAAATTTTCTCTTATGTGTGAGGTTTTAAATGTTTAATCTTAGACCTTTTCATGCTGCCTACCCTGTAACAGATTTATCGTTAGTAAGAAATTTTTATCAGGGTATTTTGGGATGTAATATCGGTCGTTTTACCGATAATTGGATTGATGTTGATTTTTTTGGTCATCAATTAGTTTTTCACAAAGCTAATGCTTCATTGTTTGTTGTTGATAATGTTGTTGATAAAAAGAATGTTCCTGTTCCTCATTTTGGCATAATAATTAATTGGAATGATTGGGATTTATTTGTGTCGAGATTAAAAAATCATAAAATTAATTTTATAATCGCTCCACATACAAGGTTTCTTGGTAAAGCAGGAGAACAAAAAGCCTGCTTTTTTAAGGATCCAAATGGTCTTAATCTTGAATTTAAAACTTTTAAATCGGATTCAATGATATTTCAGGCTTAATGTTATAGAAGGAAGTTTTTGCTTCCTTCTAACTATAAAATAAACTTAGATAGATCTTCAAGATTACCAATATTTGCTTTTTCAAAGTTGTCAGTCACAAATTGTTTATCGATTTTGATTTTAACTTTGGCCATTTTATCGGCATTAAAACTGACGTCTTCAAGAAGTTTCTCCATGATTGTTTGTAATCTCCTTGCTCCGATATTTTCAACTTTACTATTAATATCAGAGGCAATATCAGCAATTGCTTCAAGGCCATCGTCAGCAAAATCAAGTTCAACTTCTTCAGTTTTTAATAAAGCAGTATATTGAACTGGAAGACTTGCAATAGGTTCTTTAAGAATTCTAAGCATATCTTCACTTGATAAAGCTTCAAGTTCAACTCTAATTGGAAGTCTACCTTGTAATTCTGGAAGTAAATCTGAAGGTTTGGCTAGATGAAATGCACCAGCACAAATGAAGAGAATATGATCAGTCTTAATTGTTCCATATTTTGTTGTAACTGAAGTACCTTCGAGTAATGGTAATAAATCACGTTGTACCCCTTCCCTACTAACTTCTTTGCCAGAGTTAGCACCGCTTCTTACAACAATTTTGTCAATCTCATCAATGAAAACTATACCGTCATTTTCAACCAAGGAAATGGCATCTTTCATTAATGATTCTTCATCAGCAAGATTTTCTGCTTCTTCATGAGTCACAATTTCAAGGGCCTCTTTGATTGCAAGTTTCTTAACTTTCTTTTTGTCACCAGTGAGAGCTTTACCAAGCATATCACTAAGGTTTATTACGCCCATTGATGAGCCGTTGCTGCTTGAAAGATCTATAGGAGATATTGGCTGTTTTTGTTCTTTAACTTCAATATCTATTTCTTTGTTATCCATTGATCCATCCAAAATCTTAGCTTTGAAATGTTCCCTAGTTTCTTCAGATGCTGTTGGGCCAGTAATAATGTCTAAAATTCTTTTTAGTGCATTTTCTTTGGCAATTTCTTTTACTTTTTCCTTTTGATTGTTTTTTTGTTGATTAACAGCTACTTCAATTAGGTCTCTAATTATTGATTCTACATCTCTACCAACATAACCAACTTCTGTAAATTTTGTTGCTTCAACTTTAACAAAAGGAGCATCTACTAACTTTGATAATCTTCTTGCAATTTCAGTTTTACCAACACCTGTTGGACCTTTCATAAGAATGTTTCTTGGAACTACTTCTTCTTGAAGATCTTTGTCTAATTTTTTTCTTCTCCATCTATTTCTTAGGGCAATAGCTACTGATTTTTTTGCTTCAACTTGCCCGATAATATATTTATCAAGTTCTTGAACAATTTTTTCAGGAGTTAAGTATTTATTTAATGACATTTCAATTCCTCTTTTTTTATAATTTTTCTAAAACTAAATTATTGTTCGTAAATACACATATATCGGAAGCAATTTTCATTGATGTTATACATATTTCTTCTGCTGAAAGTGATTCAACTGTTGCTAACGCTCTTGCGGCAGATAAAGCATAGTTTCCACCTGATCCGATGGCAACTATTCCATCTTCAGGTTCTATAACGTCACCAGTTCCGGATAAAATTAGTGAAACATCTTTATCTACAACAATCATCATTGCCTCTAATTTTCGTAAATATTTATCCATTCGCCAATCTTTAGCAAGTTCAACGCAAGCTCTAGTTAATTGTTTTGGATGTTTATCTAATTTAGCTTCTAATCTTTCGAATAAAGTAAATGCATCGGCTGTAGCGCCAGCAAAACCTCCAATTATTGAACCATCACCAATTTTTCTGATTTTTTTTGCTGTAGCTTTCATTACAGTGTTTCCAAGTGATACTTGACCATCACCAACAATAACAACTTCTTTACCTTTCCTTACTGATAAAATTGTTGTTCCGTATATTGTGTTAGCATCATGTTTGAACATATCTTTACCTTATTTGTTATGATTTTTTTATTAGAAATTCTTTAATTTAAAAGCTTAAAAAGAATTATTAATTTAATTCATGCTCAATTATTGCATCTGCTACCGGAGATATAAGCATTTTTATATATTCTTTTACATTACTGCTAACATCTTGCATATCAACCATATCGTGAATGTTTTGTACCATATTTTCAGGATTTGATGTTGATCCTATCATTTTTCCTAAAAGAATAGAGATAAGGATATCATGAGCTTGCAAAATATCAGTAACAGAGTATTCTGATTGATCTTCATTTTGAGAATTATTTGATTCTTGATTTGACATATTAATATCTAAGTTAAAGTTAAATATTGTTTTAAATTAAAATTTCGCAAAATGCCAATTCAAAAATTACCAGAGATTATTATTAATCAAATTGCTGCCGGAGAAGTTATCGAAAGACCTGCTTCTGTTGTAAAAGAGTTAGTAGAAAATTCAATTGATGCAGAAGCACAAAATATTGATATTTTTATAAATGCTGGTGGTAAAAACTTAATCAAAATAATTGATGATGGTATTGGTGTTAAAAAGTCTGAAATACCTTTAATGTTTGAAAGACATGCTACAAGTAAATTAAATGGTAAAAATTTACTTAATATACTCACACTAGGTTTTAGAGGAGAAGGTCTTGCATCAATTGCATCAATTGCGAAAATTAAATTAGTTACAAAATTTTCCAAAGAAGATGCTTGTTGTTATGAAATTGATGCAGATGTTACAGGTAAATTTTCGCCAGCAAATTTATCCAAAGGAACGATTTTAGAAGTTCGGGATTTATTTTGTTCAGTTCCTGCAAGATTAAAATTCTTAAAATCAGATAAATATGAAGCTAACCTTATCGTTCAGCTTTTAAATCAAATATCTTTATCAAACCCTTCAATAGGATTTAGTTTGACAATTGATGATAAATTAAAGTTTAAGCACAGACCTCTAAGTTCTAAACAATTATATGATAATCGTTATGCTGATATAATCGGTTCTGACTTTGTTGAGAATTCTCATGATTTAAATTTTGAATCAGATGATATTAAGGTTTCTGGTCGAATATCTTTTGCAAATTTTAATCGTGGTAGCAGTGATAAGCAGTTTTTTTACGTTAATAAACGTCCTGTTAAAGATAAAATTTTTCAAGCTGCATTAAGATCTAGTTATTTTGATTTTTTAGCAAGAGACCGTCATCCTGTTTGTGTTGTTTTTCTAGAAATTCCAAATTATGAAATTGATGTTAATGTTCATCCCTCAAAAACTGAAATAAGGTTTAGAAATGCCGAAAAAATAAAAGATATTCTTAAACAAGCATTTAAAAATAAATTAAAAGATAATAATTTTAATTTTAATCAAAATTCATTTGACCATGTAGCTAAAGCTGTAAATAAGAATAAAATTTTTCATCATGAAAAATTTTCGAATGATGCTCAGTTAGATATAAGTAAAATAAATAACATTAAGGTTTCTAATACACCAACTCAAAGCTCCTCACAAACTTCTTACTATAAAAATCAAACAGATAATTTAGCTTTAAATTTACAATCAGAACCAAATTTTCGTCAATTTGACGCTCAAGAAGTAAAAAATGAATTTGTTGAAAATCAGTCTTTAAGTTTAGGTGCAGCAATTTGTCAAATTCACAATACATACATAATTTCTCAAACAGATGATGGTGTAGTAATTGTTGATCAACATGCAGCTCATGAAAGGGTTACATATGAAAAAGCAAAGCTTAATAATCAAGTAAACATAAAAACACAGACGCATTTAATTGCAGAAATTGTTGAATTATCAGATATAGAAATCTCTAAATTATTAGAGTTTAAAGATGTTTTAAGTGATTATGGGCTTAAATTTGAAAAATTTGGTATTACTGCGGTTGCAATAAAAGAATCACCTCAGTTTCTTGCTAAATGTGATTTTGCAAATTTTCTAAAAGAGTTGTCTCAGTCAATTATTGAAAATAACGACATAATTTTGATGCAGGATAAATATAAAGAGCATTATGGTAATATAGCATGCCATCAATCGATTCGAAGTGGCAGAAAACTTAATATTGATGAAATGAATGCCCTTCTTAGATCAATGGAGGCAACACCTCATAGTTCAACTTGTAATCATGGAAGACCAACTTATATCAAATTAAAATCATCTGATATTGAAAAGCTTTTTGAAAGATCTTAATTAATCTTACTTTCTCTTTTCATAAGGATTTTTACTTTTCTTAAGTTTAAGTCTAATTGGTATATTATCAAAACCAAGAATATCACTAGTAGAATTCTTTAAATATCTTATATAATCATCTCCAAGTTTTTCAGGATAATTACAATTAACAACAAATGTTGGAGGTCTTGCTTTTGCTTGGGTAATATATTTAAGTTTTATTGGTTTCCCTTTATATAATTTGGGCGGATGCATGATAACTAAATCTCTAAGAAGATTATTTAATTGACCAGTTGATACTCTGTAATTCCATTTTTTATATAAATTTACTACCTGTCTCATTACCTTTTCTACATCAGATTTTTGTAATGCGGAAATTTTAAGTAAATTATGACTTTTTATATGATCTAATTCGAGATGAATATGGTTCTCAAGTTCTTCATAAGTTACAAGATCACATTTTTGCATCAAATCCCATTTATTTATAGCAACCAAAACAACTCTGCCCTCTTCTATACAATGTTTTATTAGAGCAAGATCTTGTTTTACAAATTGATAACATGTTGCATCAATTAAAAAGATAATTACATGGGATAATCGAATTGTTCTGTATGATTCATCAACCGAGAATTTCTCAATTTTTTCTTTATCGGTTAATTTCCTTCTAATACCTGCTGTATCAATCAATTGATATTTTTGATTTTGAAAATCAAAATTTACTTTAATAGAATCTCTAGTAACTCCAGGTTGGTCAGCTGTAACAAGACGTTTTTCACCAATTAAAGTATTGATAAAAGTTGATTTGCCGACATTAGGTCTACCAATAATAGCAAGTTTAATAGATTGATCATCATCATCATTTTCATCTTGTTCATAATCACTAAAATCAATTTCTTGATTAATCATTTCATATAAATCAATAAAACCTTGATTATGCTCTGCTGAAAAAAGAATGTAGTTTTTGAAACCTAATTTATAAATGTCATCTAGATAAATATCAGAAAATGAAAGATTTTCTGCTTTATTTAAGATTAGTATAGTTTTTAAGTTTTTTTTACGAATTAACTGAGCAAATTCTCGATCCAGGGTTGTTACACCGATTTTCACGTCGATAACAAATAAACAAAGATCAGAATGTTTGGTAGCAAAATGAATTTGTTCAATAATATTTTGATGATAATCAGTGCCTTCAGTTTCATAGCCAGCTGTATCTATTAAAGTAAATTTTCTATCAAGAATTTGACAATCTGATTCATTTCTATCTCTTGTAACACCTGGTGTGTTAGAAGTAATAGCTAGTTTCTTTTTAATTAACTTGTTAAATATAGTCGATTTACCAACATTGGTCCTGCCAATAATAGCTATTTTAGGATACATTATTTATAAATTATAATATTACCAAAATGATCCTGTAAATATAGTCTCTCTTCAAAAATATATGGTAATGAAATAATATTTTTTACGAATCTACGATTTGATAAATAATTACCTGTTAAAGGATCAACATAAAGTAATCTGCCAGATTTCGATAGAATTGCAAGTTTATTATTCAAAACGAAAATGGATGAAATATTTTTTTCATTAAAAATTTCGGCATCAATTTTGTTATAATCTGATAGTGGTTTTACCCAGGCAATCTTTCCATAGTTTTTATCAATAGCAACTATTTTGGCATCATTTGTAACAGTATATAATAATGAACCGTTTAACCAAAGATTTGTAATCGGTCTAATATTTAAACTCCATTGTCTAATACCACTAATTAGATCATAACTGATAACATAACCTGAAAATGTCCATGTGTAAAAATTATAATTATCAATAATTGGTTTATTCTCGCTATCGAACATATCATATTCACTGACATAAATATTTGATATGTTTGTTTTATCATTCCAAATTGTCTGACCATTATTTTTATTTAATGAAATAGTTTCACCTAGAGATGTTGTGAAAATTAGATTGTCTTTAAAAAGTTTTAAAAATCCTGATCCATAAATTGAAGTTTGTTTAGAATCAAATTCACTTTTCCATTTTACAGAACCATCAATTTTATTTAATGCAAAAATTACATTATCGATTGTAGAAAGAAAAATATTTTTGTTATCAATTAAATTACTAGCTCGAATTGTACTAGATAATTCTTTTTGCCATATTTGTGTAAATTTTTCACTATCAATATAATAAACATTATTGTTACCGATGGTAGCAGTAATTCTACTATCATTAAATGAGATATGTTTTTTTAGCGATGAGAACCCTTTTTTATCTTTACCAAGATCAATTTTAGATTTATCAGATTTTTGATTTAAATTTTGTTTAATAAAATTTGAATTAGCATCAAAAAAGTATATAAACTCTCCATCAATAATTAAATTTGAGCTTAGAATTTTACTTTTCCTTTTTGCAACTTTTATTTTTCTTTCTGGTTTAATAGAATCTAATTTTAATTGGCCTTTTAAGTTATTTACAAATTGAGGCTCAATCGAATCCTTATCTAATATATAGTCTTTATTAATTGTATTGTCATAAACATCATTAGTGGAATCATAAATGTAAATAGAATCTTCTAGTAATTTTTTATTTTTTTCAGATTCGCAACTAATCAGAAATAAAAATAATGATAAACTAAACTTAAATATTCTCATTAAGATTAAATCTTACAATTTTTAATAATTCTTGAGATTTATTTCTTAGTGCTTCAGAAATTGTTGGTTCAGAAATAAAATCTTGTAAGTTTTGTTCGGCTATTGCTAAATTACCATTTTGAATTTCATTTAAAATCTTAATGAATATCGCTTCTTTATTGAATATTTTAGAATCATTATTATTTAGTTCCCCATCGATATTATGATCATAAAGATAAAGTAGTTCTCTAAATGGTTGGTAATCCACATTTTTATAATTTAGAGAATTTAACAAATCCTGAGCAGCAGTTTTATCTCCGCTTTTTGATAGATAGCTATATTTATTAATGAAATGAATCGTTTCGATAGCGTTAGGTTGCTGAGAATTAATTTCTGATTCAAAATTATTTTTACTATTTTCAATGAATTCAATATAAGAATTAGTAATTTGCTTTGTTTTGTAATTTTTATATAATAATGATGCAATAAAAGCAGAGACTAGTAATAAAACTGCTAATGTTATTGTTTTATAATTATTCATAAAAAAAGCTTTAAGCTTATCTCTTTCAACTTCCTGTTGAACTTCTTTTAATAAATCCATTTTACAAATTAATAAAATTGTTCATCTGAAACATTTTCAAATTCTTCAATATTATTATCTTCTGAATTTGAAAGTTCTTCAGCTTCCTTTTTAAGTCTCTCCTCTTCTTTTTTCCTAAATTCTTCATCTAGTTTTTTCTGAAGCTCAATCTGATCTTGTCTTAATTTATTTCTTCTTTGTATAACTTGATCAGCATGATTTTTTAGACTTTTAACAAATCCTTCAACTTGATTATCTTCAAGAACATATTCAGGATCATATAAATTACCACTATATTTTTTATCAAATCGAAGCATTTGTTCATTAACATCATCACCTGATCTATAAAAAGATCTAAATAGATTAACGTTATTAACAGCAAAATTTTGCTCAGGTAAATTTATCAAACCGCTAAATATTGATTTAGAAGAATCGGTATTAAATGATATATTATCAACGGTAAGTATCCCTTTGTTAATTTTTAGGCTAAGATCAAGAGGAGAAAAAACAACCTCTCCATCAAGAAGCATTTCATCAAGATTATATTTAGGCAAATTTTGTTCATAATTAGAAATATCTGCAATATACTGAATGACATTTCTGATATTGTAATTTTTTAATGTCACAGGTCTTGTAACAATTCTTATATCAGATCTTAAGCTATTAAAAAACATATAAGTGTTTTGTCCAAAACAATTGATTGTTCCTGATGAGTTAATAATTGTTTGAATTCCTTCGTAGTCGAATAAGTGTTTAAAAAGTGAATGAATTTTTAAATTTTTAAAAGTGTATGCAACATTAACAGTTGGAACACCGGCAATAATGAAGTTTCCAGCTATATTAAAATCACCAATTTCATAAATGTTACCTTTGAAAACATCAAAATATAATACATTATCAATAATTTTGGTATCAAATTTTAGGTTTGAAAGATTAAGGTCTTTGTAATTAAACTCATCAAGAGAAATATTAATATAACCAGGTAAATCAGTAAAATCTGGTATTCTAAAATAATTTGTTGACCATTTATCATTATTATCATTTTGATAAGCTAAAAAATCATAATTTAACAATTCTCCATTTATAATTAATTTTGCTATTGGGCTAACATCATTAATATCAATTATGAATTTAGCATTGAATGAATTCTTTTTACTATCAATTTCGAAAGCATCAATTGCGAAATATCTATAATCAAGTTTTCCTCCTACAGATAAATTTTTATCAGTAATATTATTTGAAATAAATTTATCAAAATTAAATTGATATTTTATTTGACTATTAACGTTTCTAAGCCACAGAAATTTTTGAAAAAGTGACCTGTTATCTGAATCCTTTGAAATTGATCCAAAAACAAAATCAAAAATATTTCTTTGCTGTTTATCAAAGTCAAAAATGATATAATCGTCAAAGTTTATAGAATCAAAATTTAATAAAATATTCGAGTTTTTACTATCATCATTATTATCTATAACAATTTCTCCATTTACATTTGTATCGTCAAATTTGGATTTGATATTAGTAACTTGAAAGAGTTTTTCTGATAAAACAAAATCAGCTTCAAAATCATAGTTTTTTAATGTGTTGTTATTTACTAAATTTACATTTCTATCAAATGAATTAATAATATCAATTAGGCTTGATCCTGAAGATACAATTTTTCCATTCATTGATGATAATTGAGTTAAATCATCTTTTGATGAAATTACTCCTTCTATTTTCACGTCATTAAATTTGGAATGAAGAAGGTCAACTTTGAATTTATTGTCAGAATCATTACCATCAAAAGTCATTTTTCCCGCGACATTATGAAGGGAGTGGTCATAAA
This sequence comes from Rickettsiales bacterium, assembly GCA_016778805.1. GTDB lineage: Bacteria > Pseudomonadota > Alphaproteobacteria > Rickettsiales > JABIRX01 > JADHOX01. Next base: position 23,654 of record JADHOX010000005.1, on the reverse strand, counting down.
TATTAATGTTTTTAGCATTAATATATAAATCAAATATCCCAGATTCAGGCATTGTCATATTAATTTGGTCATCCTGACCTAACTTAAGTAACTCTTGAGTAATTCTAGTTGTTTCCTCATGAGAAATAATATCATCAATTTGAACATCAAAAATATCAAAGCTTAATTCACCAGTACCATCATTTCTAAGAATAAATTTAGCATCAGAATTTAAAGATGGACCAGAAATTTTTATATCATCAGCAGATATACCTTCATGATTAAGTGTTAAATTAAAACTAAGATCAAATTCACTATTAGATCCATCCGGAAAAAATACTGGGGCTCTATTAATAAACTTAAATAAGAATTTTTGTATACTTGGACCAGAAACTTTACTTTCTGAGATAAATGATGATTCTGATTTATTAATTTCACCAGACATTTTCATTCTATTGTTGTCTGATGATAAAAATGTTTCCATTTTTAGAATATCACTAGAGTGATCAAAATTAGATGAAATTTTATATTGATTAAGCTTTGAAGAAAAGCTTCCATTTACACTATATTGAGATTTGTTTTTTTCAATGAATAAGGTTAAATCTTCAAATTTTTTTTCGAGTTTGTATTTTTGATTTGTTATTAATAAACTTGAATCTGTAAATCTAATTCTGTTTGATAATTTTCCTGAAAATTGTTTAAAATCTTTTTCTAAACCAACTAATTCAAGATTTAATTGAGAATTTTTAAATTCTACATAATCAACGACAAAATCAAATGAAAGCAAGGAAATAAAATCGGGAAAAATTTTAGCTTCTGGAGCTCTAATTGATAAATTAGCTAGGTTTCTTCTTAAGTTATTAATTCTTAAATGCGTTATTGTAATGTGAGGAGTTGGAAAAAATCTAAATTCTAATTTTCCTTTAATTTTAACATCAGCTTCAATTGATTGTGAAATATAATTTTGTAGTTTTTTTTTGTCAGCAAATTTTATTGCTAATTTACCTGCAGCATATGTAACACCGAATACTATGAAAATTATTACAAAAGTTTTTAATAATTTGGTTTTCACTTTCTATATAAAATTAATTGTTGTAATAACTAATATATTAATAAATTTTTTATTTTAAAAATTTAAAAAAGTTATTTTTAAAATTTATATTGTAACAAATCGAAAGTGAAAGATTTTTTTTTGAATTTAAATGATTCACAGCTTCAAGCTGTAAATTACTTACATGGCCCTCTTCTTGTTCTTGCTGGTGCAGGAACGGGGAAAACAACTGTGTTGACTTCTAGGATTGCAAATCTTGTTGCTTCTCAGGTTGCATTACCTGAACAAATAATGGCTGTAACTTTTACAAATAAAGCCGCATTAGAAATGAAAGAAAGAATCTCTGATTTATTAGAAATGGATTCTGCTCTCATTAATATTGGTACATTTCACTCTCTTTCTGCAAAGTTTTTAAGAAAATATTCACATTTAATTGGTTTAGCTTCAAATTTTTTGATAATTGATCAGGAGGATCAAATTAACCTTATAAAAAAAATACAGGAATTAAAAAAAATTGATCCAAAAGAATTTCCTGCAAAAAAATTAGCTTTTGTAATTTCAAGCTGGAAAGATAAAGCTCTTAATCCAAATGATATTAACGCATCCCATCTTTTTAATGAAGCTGCATATAAAGCCAATGAAATATATCAATCTTATCAGGATAACCTCAAAGATTTAAATGCAGTTGATTTTGGTGATTTAATTTTACAGTTTATAAATCTACTTAAAAATAATGATGCAGTTTTATCAGACATAACTCGACAAATAAAATATATTTTAGTTGATGAATATCAAGATACTAATGTTGCTCAATATTTGTGGTTAAAATTGCTTTCACAAGGCAATAATAATGTATGTTGTGTTGGTGATGATGATCAATCAATATATTCTTTTAGAGGAGCTGAAGTTCAAAATATTTTAAGGTTTGAAAAAGATTACAAAGGTGCCAAAATAATCAAACTTCAGGAAAATTATCGAAGTACTCAGAATATTTTAAATGCTGCAAATAATTTAATTGGTAATAACCAAGAACGATACAAGAAAGAGCTTTTTACTAAGGCTAAATCTGGAGATAAAATTAAACTATTAGCATGTTTTGATGATACAACTGAAGCTAATTCTATTATAGAAGAAATTAAAACTATTTATCAGAAAACAGGTACATATAAAAATATTGCTGTTTTAGTTAGAGCTTTTTTTCAAACAAGAATTTTTGAAGATAATCTGGTTAATCAATCAATTCCATATAAAATATATGGAGGGCTTAGATTTTATGAAAGAAAAGAAATAAAAGATTTAATTAGTTATATTAGACTAGTTGTTAATAATTCTGATAATCTTGCTTTTGAAAGAATTATTAATACTCCCAAAAGAGGCCTTGGCCCTATTTCTTATAACAAAATAACCGATTATGCATATACCAAAAATATTTCTTATTTTCATGCTCTTAAAGATTTAAATGCTAGTAAACAATTTTCTGCAAAGCTTACTATAGAAATCTCAGCTTTTTTAAATCTAATTGATTCTTATGCAGAGCAAATGCAAACAGAGGATTTTGCCTTGGCTGTTGGAAATTTAATCAATGATTCTGGCTATATCAGGATGCTCAAAGAAGACAAAAAGCAAGATAATGAAAGTAGAATTGAAAATATTAAAGAATTCATTAAAGCAATTGAAGATTTTCATAATGTTGAAGAATTTATTGAGCATGTAAATTTAGTAAGTGAGAATCAATCTTCTGAATCTGAGGATCATTTAGTAATGATGACCCTTCACCAATCTAAAGGGTTGGAATTCGATAATGTGTTTTTAACAGGCTGGGAAGATGGTTTGTTTCCGCATCAGCGATCGCTTGAAGAATCTGGAACTAAAGCGCTAGAAGAAGAAAGGAGGCTTGCTTATGTTGGTATTACTCGAGCTAAGCGAAATTTATTTATTTCTTACGCAAATAATAGAAGAATGTATAATCAATGGCAATCTACTATCCCTTCAAGATTTATAAGAGATTTACCTAATGATTGTTATGAAGAAACTCAATTTTATAACAAACAAAAATTCTTCAAGCCTTCCGGTAATAAGTCTTTTAATAGATCTGAAACAACTTCAAATTTAAATAATAAGCGTAATGATTTTGTTAAAGATGACAAAGTTGAACATGATCATCATGGTATTGGTATTATTAAATCAGTTATTGGTGATGTAGTTGAAGTAAAATTTGATAATGGAAAAATTCGATATACTACTGCTAATTCTTTAAAAAAGGTTAGTTAATGTTTGAATTGGTAATAATCTTTTTTACAATTTTAGTTTCTGTATTTTCGATATTCTTATTTGTTCAAAATCAAAAATTAAAACAAGAGAATAATGATTTAAGATTATCAAATATCGACATAAATAATAAATTCGAACATGAAAAATATAAAAATTCTGAATTTGTAAAATTAGAGGAGAATCTAAAAACAAATTTTGAAAATATGTCTTATAATATATATAAAAAATTTAAGACTGAATTAGTTGAAGATAACAATAAAAATATTGACGAAATATTATCACCCTTAAAAAATTCAATTAACAATTTTGAAAAAAATTTTAAAGAAAGAAATGATGCTGATTTGCGAGATAGAATTTCTTTAAAACAAGAAGTTAAAAATTTATTTAATTTAAATCAAAAGCTTTCTAATGATGCTAATAATTTAGCTTCTGCAATTAAAGGAGATAATAAATATCAGGGAAGATGGGGTGAGATTATTCTTGAAAAATTACTCGAAAATTCTGGATTACGTAAAAATATTGAATATTTTACTCAGGTTTCATCTACTAATGATAATGGTCAAATAATTAGACCTGATATAGTTATTAAACTTCCTGGAGAACGAGATATCATTGTAGATTCAAAATTATCTCTTAATGCATATGAGGCATATTGTGTTAGTAATCATGAATCAGATTTAAAACAACATATTAACTCAATAAAAACTCATATTAGTTCATTATCTGAAAAGGCCTATCATAGTTCGAATTTAACAAATTATGATTTTGTTATTATGTTTATGCCAATTGAGTCAGCATATAATCTTTTGATACAACATAAACCTGAAATTTTTTGGGATGCATGGGATAAAAAAATTCTTTTAACAGGACCATTATCATTTCATTCAACTTTAAAAATTATTTATTCAACATGGAGTAATTATAATATTAATAAAAATGCTGAGATTATTGCAAAAGAATCTGGTGCTTTATATGATAAATTTGCTGGTTTAGTTGAAAATCTTCAGCAGGCAAAAAAAGCTGTTAACAATACAAATGATATTTTAGATAATAGTTTTAAGAAAATAACTGGCAAAGGTGGAATTGTTTCGAAAATAGAAAAAATCAAAACTCTAGGTGCCAAAACTAATAAAGTTTACGCAATTGATTCAAATGATGATTCAGATGCAGCTTAAAAAGATTTTTTGAGTTTTTTGATAGATCCAAAAAAACAAATTAATGATATTAGATAAGTAAAAAAACCGATAATCATTAATATAGTTAAATTTACTATTCGCTCTAACTCATTTAAATCATAATCACTAAAAAAGTTATTCTTGAAATAAAATAGAGCTATTATCATCAAAATATTTGCAATTAAAATTTTTAAATAAAATGAAATATTTGTAGCAAATTTAAAAAGGTTTCCGTGTTTTTTTGATACAATTGTGAAGCTAATAAAAACTCCAATCCAAGTAATTATTGATGTTGATAAAGCAATACCAATATAGCCAAAATATTTGACTAAAATATAATTAAAAATAATGTTTAAGATCATTAATAAAAACGCAACTTTCATTGGTGTCTTAGTATCTGATCTTGCAAAGAAATTAGTATTTATAATTCGCATTAAACAAATAGCCGGTAAATAAACAGCAAGTGTTTTAATGATTATAGCAGTATGAATTGTTGATTCTAAATTAAACTCCCCTCTTGAAAAAAGTGTAAAAACAATTGGCATTGCTAACATAAACAAACCAGATGCAGCAGGTGTAATTAACAAAATTGATAAATGGATTGATTTTTTGTTATATTTGCTAATTTCGGATTTATTATCAGATTGTATTGCCTTTGTCAGAGATGGTAATAACACAATTGTTATTGATGTTATTACAAGGGCCACAGGTAGATTAATTAATCTTTCAGCATAATTATAATATGATACAACATTACTCATCATTGAAGCAAAAATTGTATCAATCCAAATATTAATTTGAATGATTGAAGCACCAATAATTGCAGGTATTATTTTTCTCGAAAATGTTTTTTCTGATGAAGATATTTCAGTATATTGAGGCTTAATTTTGATATTGATTTTATGGGTATGATAAATCAAATAAATTAGTTGTATTATTCCTGAAAATACAAAAGCCAGTGCCAATGATAAAACATGATCTTGAGTATAATCAAATAATGTAAAAACTCCAATTATTAGAAATAAATTGCTAATGATAGGAACAATTGCAGTTGGTGAATATTTATGAAATGAATTTAATATTGCTGAATAAATACAGCATAAAGATATAAATATTAAATATGGAAATGTAATTCGAGCAATGAAAACTAAGTGATTAAATTTTTCTGGTTCATTTGAAAAACCCGGAGCGAAAAGAAACATTACCTTATCCATATAGATTTCAAGCAATATTACAAAGATAGTAAGCGCAATTATCATGAAATAAAAAATGTTATTACAAAATTTTTTCGCTGAAACTTGGTCTTTTTTTAGAACTTGATTATAAATAGGAATAAAGGCTTGTGTGAAAGCTCCTTCAGCAAATAAGGCTCTAAAAAAATTTGGCGCTTTTAAAGCCACGAAGAATATATCTGATGCAGCACTAGCTCCGATTTTATAAGCTATTACAGTATCACGAGCTAGGCCAAATATTCTTGAAATAAATGTAAAAAATGAGAAAGAAAAAATTTTTGCAAAAAAATTATTACTTTGCTTTTCCGTTATTTTTGTATTCATAACCATGTTTATTGATTTTAGCGCCAATCATTAATAGTGCCGGTGTAAAAAATAAGGTGAGGATTGTTGCAAAAGTTAACCCTCCAGCAATAGCAGTTGATAATTGGTACCACCATCCAGTTGATGGTGCTCCAAAAGTAACTGTTAAGTTAATGAAATCAATATTCATTTTTAATATCATTGGCATAAGTCCAAGAACGGTAGTTGAAGCTGTTAATAATATCGGGCGTAATCGTCTTTTTGAGGCACTGAGAATCGCTCGATAAGCGGTATATCCATTATTTAAATAAAATTTATAACTATCAATTAAGATGATATTATTATTAACAACAATTCCTGATAAAGCGATAATTCCAACTCCACACATAACAATTCCAAATGGAGTGTTAGTGATTAATAATCCTAGTAAAACTCCAATAGTTGATAAAAAGACTGCACTCATAATTACAAAAGCATGATAAAAGGAATTAAATTGCAGAATTAATATTAAAGTCATTACTGTTAAGGCTAAAATAAAAGCCTGACCTAAGAAAGTTTGAGTTTCATTTGAGTCCTCATCTTCTCCTCTAAATTTAATTGAAGTTTGCGAATCAATAAGGCCTTTTTTTATAAATTCTTTGATTAATAAAACTCCAGTTGCAGGAAGAATATCTGAAGTATTTGCATTAATTGTTATAATTCTTTTTCCATCTCTTCTATTTATTTGTGTAAGCTCTTGTTGAGCTTTTCTTGTAACAAAATTTGAGATTGGTATTGCTTGGCCCTCAGAATTAATTATTCTTAAATGGTCAAATTGAGTAATGTTTCGATGTTCTTCAGCAAATCTTAATATAATATCAACTTCTTCATCTTTATGATCTGGACGATAATTCGATGCAACAACACCATTAGTTACTAAATTAATAAAATTTCCAATATCTGTAATATTAACACCAAGTTGTGCTGCTAACTCTCTGTTGATCTCAAATTTCCATTCAATTGAATCAACCGGTCTTGAATCATCAACATCCCTAAAATAATCACTATTTGATAAAAAATTGTAAATTTTTGCAGCTTCTTGATTGAGTTTTGTGTAATCAGGGTGCGTTACCTCTAATTGAATGTTTTTACCACTTCTAGGGCCTTTTTTTTCAACATCAATTTCAATTATCATACCAGGAAAATTACTAACTTTAGTCCTTATCCTATCTATAATATTATTTACTTTTTCACGTTTTTGCCAATCTACAAATTCTAATGCTATTGTTGCTATTACATCTTCAGAGCTATTGCCACCAGACCTATCTCCAGATGACTCCCCTGCCCTTGAATAAAATACTTTTATTGATTTTTGCTCAGATATTGCTTCTTGATAAACCATCATTGCAAAGCGTTCTTTTTCATGAACTGATAGGTTACCGCGCATTCTGATTTTAATCATTGCATTATCTGGCTCAATATTAGGAAAAAATTCTTTTCCAGAATTAAAAAAAATGAAAATTAAAATAACCCCGGCTAAACTTACTAATGTAATTAAGCAAAAAGAAATTGGTCGATGTAAAATATGTTTCACAAGATTTACATATAGCTTAGTAAATTTGTTATCAGATTTATTTTTTGTGCTTTTAGCAGAAGGCTTAATAATACAACCAATTACTGGTATAAATAGCAAAGCCATAAAAAGTGATGCAGTTATAGTGCAGATTAATGTTATTGGAATAAATAGCATAAATTGTCCAACCGTTCCTGGCCAAAACAATAATGGTAAAAAGACTATTAAAGTAGTTATTGAGGAAGTTATTATTGGAATAGACATTCTTTTAATACTTTCCTTAAAAGCAAAAACTACAGATCTTTTTTGAGCAATCTGTCTATTGGCAAATTCAACAACAACAATCGATGCGTCAACTAATAATCCAACGGAGAGGATTAAAGCAAAAAATACTACAATATTTAAAGTGATATTTATTTTCGATAATACCAAAATTGCCATTAAAAAACTGCTGGGAATTGTTAATCCAATTAATAATGCAGATTTTAAATTGATAAAAGTCATTGTAATTAATGTTACTAATATCAACGCAAAGATAATATTATTTTGTAGGTCATTAGTATTATTAATAATTCTTTTTGATCCATCTTGCGCATAAATCACCTTTATATTTGGACTTATTGCTAAAATTTCTTTATTAACTAAGCTTTTAACTTTGGCAATTGTGTCAATTACGTTATGTCCTGATCTCTTTGATATCTCAAGTGTTACAGCATCTTCTCCATTAACTTTTGCTAAAGATTTTCTAGGTTTGTAACCTGATACTACAGTAGCTATATCATTGATTTTAAGAACAATCTCATCTTTAGATTTAATAGGTAAATCCATTATTTGTGGAATTGACTCTAAAAGCCCAGGAAGTTTGACAGCAAATCTTGCATTATCAGTTTCAACAGCTCCAGTTGGTATTAATTTATTATTATTTATTATGTTTTGAATAATCTCCATTGAAAGTCCATAAGACTCAAGTTTTAATGGATCAATAATAATCTCAACTGTTTCTTCTAAATTACCAGCAATATTAACACTTAAAACTTCGGCTAATTCTTCTACTTTGTCTTTAATTTTTCGAGCAGAATCAACAAGAGATCTTTCTGGGATATTTCCAGTTAAAATAACATTTAAAACTGGAAATTCACTAAATACTACTTCTTTTAAGATAGGTTCTTCAACACCAACTGGTAAATCTGATTTAGCTCTATCAATTTTATCTCTAACATCTTGCATAGCTTTGACATTATCAAAACCAGCTTCAAATTCGAGTATAATTGATACTCTACCCTCTACTGCGTGAGATTTTACATATTTTAAACCTTCAATTGATTTTACTTCTTTTTCAATAGGTTTGATTAATAATCTTTCACCATCTTCAGGTGAAATTGATTCGTATAAAACAGAAACATAAATTACAGGTATCCTTATATCAGGGTATGTCTCCCTAGGGATTTTCTTATATTCAGAAATTCCCAGAATAGTTATTAAGAACCATAATGCTAAAAAGGCTTTTTTACGATCAAAGATGAAGTTCACTAATGCATTCATTATAGCTATTCAATTACTTCAACAGTTTCACCCTCTTTTACAAAACCATGTCCAGTGGTTATAATTTGGAGAGATTTAGGTAAATTGGTAACAATCATTTTGTTGTTTTTCTCTTCTAAAATTTCAATTTTTCTAAAGTTTACGATATTATCTTCAACATATTTAACTCCTATTTCACCATCTTGATTAAGAGTTAAATAAGATGGGCTGATTTCATAGGCTAAAACTTTATCATATGGAATTTCAATTTTTGCTGTCATACCGCTTAGAAAATGATAATTTTGATTATCAATTAAAATTTCAACTTTAAAAGTCCTTGTATCTGGATCAGCATCTCCGCCAATAAAAACAACTTCACCATCCGCTTTTGAATCATTGCTAAAAAAGATTTTAGCATTATCTCCCAATATTAGAGAATTAATTTTTGATTCAGCAATATAGCCAGTAATTAATAGTTTTTGATTGTCGATAAGTTTTATCAATTGAGTTTTATATTTTGAAACAACTTCTCCTTTTTCTACAAACACTTCTTCAGCTTTGGCATTAAAAGGCGCTCTAATCAAAAGACTATCAACTTTATCTTGAGCAACTTTTAATGCAGCTTGATTAGCTTCGTAACGAGCTTTGGCTCTTTGTAATTCTAATTTCGATGCAAGCTTATTTTTGTATAATGATTTGATTGAATTATATTCAAGTTTACTATTATCTAAACTTATTTTAGCTTCATTTAATAGTGATGTAAATTGGGGTTTTGATAGTTCAATTAAAATTTGATTATTTTCAATAAAATCACCTTCAGTTATAAAAATTTTTGCAATTTTAGCATCTATTTCAGGAATAATATCTAGTGTTTTATTGGCTCTTGAAGATCCATATAAAATATGTTTCTTTACATAATCAAAAGCTTCTAGGGTTTGTGTTTGTACAGTAAATGTTGGTTCAACAATATTTTGATCGACAATTAATGGTTTAAATTCTTTATTCTTCTGAGCCCAGATAGATGCAATAAAAATAATTATCAAAAAAGCTGAAATGAAAACCCATAATTTAGATTTATAGTTTTTTCTTTTCCTTCTTTGTATTGTTGAATAATCAACTGTATTCTCATTATTTGAAGGATAGAAGGTTTTGTAAGTTTTAGTTTTTTTCTTGTTTTTTACAGTTTTCATAGAAACAGATTAAATCTTTTTAGCTACTTCAATTGCTGCTTTTGAGCCAATTTTAATAACTGATTTTATTAAGTTAAAGCATGGGGCAGACATTCCATCATGCTCAATTGCAGTGTGTTTATGCTCATCCTCATCTTCTTTAAATTTTTGAATTTTGGCTTTTAAGTCTTTTTCTGAATCATCTAGGTTATCAATTTGTTCTTGATAATGCTCAGTTATAGCTTCTTCAACAGCAATTGTACAAGCCATTGCAGTTTTACTTCCAGCTAAAGCAGTCAGACTTCCGAGAGTAAAGCTTGCAGCATGCCATAACGGCATTAATAAGGAAGGTCTTACATTACGTTTATTGATTTGTTCTTGAAAATAATTTAAATGCTCAAGCTCTTGTTCTTTCATTTCAATTATTTGCTTTTTCGCTTTAGGATCTTTTGTAAAATTTTCCTGTGCTTGATATATTATATTAGCAGCGTATTCTCCTGCATAATTAACACGAATAATTTCTTCAATTTGTTTTTTCCTAGATACCATTAGCTAAAATAAAATCATTTACAAAACTGAAGAGATGGTGGGTCTGGTTGGACTTGAACCAACGACCACATCGTTATGAGCGACGTGCTCTAACCAACTGAGCTACAGACCCAAAATTAATAGCTTTAAACCTATTATATAGGCAATAGATTATTATAATCATGTTAATCAAAATGCAAGTACAAAAACTCCAAATAAAATTATAAAAACTTTTAATTAAAAAAATTTGTTGATCTTTAAGATAAATTTTCATAATAATTCATTTTCATTTTACTTTGGGGATATAGCTCAGTTGGTAGAGCACTTGCTTTGCAAGCAAGGGGTCAGCGGTTCGAACCCGCTTATCTCCACCATTTTTTTCTCTTACATTACAAAATATAAATTATAGTAGATAAGTTTTTGCTTATTATATTAACAGGTGTTTATCACTTGGTGATTAATGTATTAGGTTAGCTTCCAGCGCTAACCCGCTGATAAAGCGAGCTTAATTTGGTGTCGGGGTTTTTGTTTCTGGATTGGTTAATATAAATCTTTAATGATTTTTTATATAATCGATTATTTTACCAAATTAAGTTTTAAAAATTTATTTATCAATTTTCATATATTAAATTCTGAATATAATATATAAATGCAAAGATAAGTGTTAATTATTTTACCTTTGAACTTCTGTTGAAGAGTTAAGGTTTGTAGGAATTTGACTGTATCCATGATTTGATGGTGATACTTTAGTATTATTTCCTCCCGAAATATTACTACCTATTTCATTAATCAATTTTAAATCTTCTTTATTAAAACTTTCTTTGCTTATTTCTTCGTATGGATTAGTTGGATGAACTTTACTACTCCTAATCTCTTTACCTGATTCTTTAAATTTTTTTTTATTTACATCTTGTTGTTTGTCAAATTCAGTAAGAGAATCACCATTATTTTTTTCATTATATTTAATTGGTGAAATTTCTCCTGTGACATCAAGAATTCTTTCTTCACCTGATCTTAAATGCTTAGTCTCTGGATTATGTCCCCTTTCTTCCATCCATGAATTAAATTTTGTTTGTAAATCTTCGAACTCTTGTTTTTTGTCTTCAGGTATCTTGTTTTCTATTTCTTTTAATTTGTTCATAACCTCCCCAATTCTTTTATGAGATAAAGCCTCATTTAATTCAGGATTATCAAGGGATTTCGCGAATTTTGTAATTTGATTACCAAGCTTTTCTCTATCAAACTTTACGTCTTTCATATGTTCTCTAAAAGAAGATTCAGTTTTAGATTCAATTCCGTAGGGTTTAACAAAACCCAAAGTTCCTGCAGCAATTCCTGACAAAATAAGGTCAGTAACCATAGTAAAAGGTTTTTGATAAAAAGGTTCTTTTTGAAATTTTCTATCAACTGAAGACAGATTAAATTCTGGAAATCCGATTGTTCCAAGAGTTACAAAATTTAATAATTTGGGTATAATATTAAAGGTTGCCTTAATAACATCAAAGACTGATGCTACAAATTTAAAAACTTGATTTTCCCTAGTTGAAATATATTGATCAATATGATCAAATGATTCAGACAATGTGTGCTTTATTGCTTTTGAGTTAAAACTCGGAAATCCTGCCTGTTCGTATTTTATACCAAGAACAGATTTGTTTTGGTTGAGAGCTGGATTTTCTTTATGAAATAAAATTGTGTTTTTACCACCTGGAAGCATTGGTCCACCATTTGCATTTCTAATATCGATGCCAAATTGAAGCGGTATTTTGTTTCCGGTAATAAAATGATCTGGAGAATCTACCATTTCCTCTCCTGAATATTCTGATGAATGAGAAGAAATTCTTCTATATGAATAAGATCTTAATTCCTCTCCTTTTGTTTGATTTTTAGGTTTATCAACTATTTCATTATGTTCTTGATTATATTTTTTTAAAGCTTCATAAATTTTTCCATTATCGACAATTTTGACAAAGGATTCTGGTGAGACCTGACCTTGAACTGCATTTGTATATTCAAGAGCCCAAACTACAGATAACACATCATTAGGAGTTGTTATATCAATTTTATCTTGGTTAGAAAAAATTTTTTCTAATCCTTTATCTACATAATTTTTTAATTGTTCGTCAGTTATATTACGATTAAAGTCATTTTTATATTGTATAAGACGATTATAAGAATTTTGATGTTGTTCTTGAGTAATAGACAGCTTTCCATTGACTGTAGCAAAATCAACCATTTTACCTTCAAATAATAATTTATTTATAATCTTAGCTAAATTTAAGACTTTCGTAAAGATTTATATTTTTTTATAACAAACATAGCGTTATATATTTTTTGGCATTGAGTTACGCTTATGTTAAAAATGACGGTGTTTAATATAAAAATTATTTAGTACTTAATTATTTAAAAATGTTACTAAAATTGGAGTAATAAAAATTTTGTAACAATTTGAAATCGATACAGATAATACAAAGCTTTATTAATTTTTAAAAGTTCTGAAATAAGTTAATATTATGGTGAATTTAATAAAAATTTTGTCTGAAAGTTACTTATGAAGTAAATAGTTGAAAATCTATTTTTTAATTTTAAATAAATTTAATATTCTCAAGCGGCAAATCTTCAAATAATATTTTATAGACTAGAGTAAATAAGTGACAATTTAGATCACGTTCATTAATGATTTCATATAAGGCCTTAGAGGTAGCTACGCCTTCAGCAACAGTTTTTCTTTTTGATAATATATCAGATAATTTGTCACCCTTGCCAATTGAATGTCCAAGTGACATATTACGTGATTTCTCGCTCATGCATGTTAATGTTAAATCTCCAATACCACAAGCTTCGAGCATGGTTTCTCTTTTGCCACCAAAGGCTTCAGAAATTTTGGCCATTTCGTGAATACCTTTTGTCAAAATTGCGCATTTAGTTGAAACAGATAAATTAAGTCCTGCTGCAATTCCTGAGGCAATAGCTACAACATTCTTTAAAGCTCCAGCAAGTTCAACTCCAATGATGTCTGTATGAGTATAAACTTTGAAATCATTATTTTCTAAAACCTTGGCCACTTTATTTGCGGTTAAATAATCTTCGGAAGCTACAGTTGTAATTGCTGGTTTTAAATTAGCTACTTCATCAGCAAAATTTGGACCTGACATCGCTGCGATTTTGTTTTTTGGGAAAATTTCTGCAATAATGTCTGTAAGAAGTTTTTTTGAATTAGTTTCTATTCCCTTAGAACATATAACTAAAATTGTATTTTCAGATATCAAATCTTTAAGAGGTCTAATTGTAGCTGCAGTAAATTGAACCGGTACCACTAAGAATAAAATATCCTTTGTCGCAAAATCTGTTAAATTTGTTGATGCAGTAAGGTTATTATGTAGTTTAACTGATGGTAAAAAATTCTTATTAATATTTTCTTCATTAATTGCTTTTGCTGTTTCTTCTTCAAAAACCCATAATTCTACATTATTATCATTATGGCTTAATAAATTTGCAATAGCTGTGCCCCAAGCACCTCCTCCTATGACACCAATATTTTGCATTTCCTACCTTTATTTACTAACATTTAAATGTAATTTAGTATTATCTAACTCATGTTGGTATTTAAATTCAACATCATTATTTGAGATTAAATCAAGTTTGTCACCTAAGGTTTGATCCTTGATATAATCACTATATTGATTAATTGCAGATTTTACAATTTCAGAGGCAGTTGATATTTCAATTGAAATTCTGTCTGTAACATTAAAATCTTCACTTTTTCGATCTTGCTGAATTAATCTTACAACATCTCTTGCATAACCTTCTTTTATCAGATCTTCATCAAGATCAATATCAAGGCTAACTAATCCCTCAACTTTTGAAAGAGAAATCATCTCACCAGCAATTTTTGGTTTAACAATAATGTTATAATCTTCAGAATTTAAGGTTTCATCACCAATTATAATTTCACCATTATCATTTTTTTGCCAATTATTTTCTTTAGCAAGTTTGGCGATATCTTTCATTTTTGAACCAAGTTTAGCTCCTAATGTTTTAAAATTTAATTGCAAATTATAATCTGCAACTTCTGAAATATCTCTTATAAAGCTAATATCTTTAACATTAACCTCATCAAGTATTAATGATTTAAAATCATTAATTATTTCAGGATTCTTCATTATTATTTTAAGGCTTTTCAGTGGTTGCCTTACTCTAATATTATGCTTACTTCGAATTGAGTGAGCAATGTTACAAATGTCTAAGACAAGATCCATTTGATCAGTTAAATTTTGATCAAGTGGAAATATATTAGCATTAGGAAAGTTTTGAAGATGAACAGATGTTTTTTTGTTAGGGTTAAGTCCTTGATAAACTTTCTCTGCTACAAATGGAACTAAAGGTGAAATTGCAATGATCATTTCATTAAGCACGGAATATAAAGTATTATATGCTGTAATTTTATCATTGTCTTTTTCAGTTTTCCAAAATCTATTTCTATTTCTTCTAATGTACCAATTATTTAAGACTTCGAAGAAATCATGAACGGCTTTATACGCAGAAACTGTATCATAAGCATCTAAAGAATTTTCAATTGCTCTGATTGCTGAATTTGCTTTTGAAATAATGTATCTATCTAAAACATTATTTGAAGTTAAATCAAATTGTGCTTCAATTTCATCAGCATTTGCATATAAAGTGAAGAAGTTAAAGCTATTCCATATAGGCTTTATTTCCAATCTTAAGGTATCTTTAAAAACAACCCCTTCTTTATCTATATTTAGTTCATTGCCACGCATAACAGTAGATGCACACATAAACCATCTCATACTATCAGAGCCATATTTTTTGAATAAGTCTAAAGGTGAGGTATAGTTTTTAAGTCGTTTTGATAGTTTTTGTGATTTGTCATCTAAAATTACCCCATGACAGATACAATTTTTAAATGGTGGTCTTTCAAACAATGCTGTTGATAAAACAAGTAAAGTGTAGAACCAACCTCTTGTTTGAGCAACATATTCAACAATAAAATCGGCGGGAAAATGTTCATCAAACCACTCCTTGTTTTCAAATGGATAATGAACAGCTGCATATGGCATAGATCCTGATTCAAACCAACAATCTAAAACATCTGTTACTCTAACCATTTTGGATTTTCCAGTTGGATCATCTGGGTTAGTTCTAGTAAGTTCATCGATATAAGGTCTGTGTAAATCTTTTGGTCTTACTCCAAAATCGCGTTCAATTTCATCTAAAGATCCATAAACATCAATCCTAGGATATTTGGGATCATCTGAGCGCCAAACTGGCACAGGGCAACCAAAAAATCTATTTCTTGTAATTGACCAATCACGAGCATTTTCTAGCCATCTGCCAAATTGTCCATCTTTTATATGTTCAGGAATCCAATTTATTTGTTGATTTAGCTCAATCATTTTATCTTTAAAAGCTGTAACTTTTACATACCATGATGGCACAGCTTTATAAATTAGAGGAGTATCTGTCCGCCAGCAATGAGGATAATTATGAAGATATTGTTCAGTTTTTAACCAATTACCCTGCTCTTTTAATTTTTTTATAATTGGAACATTTGTATCAAAAACATGTTCACCTGTATAATCAGAAACAATATGATTAAACTTACCGCTATTATCAATTGGACAAATTGTTGGTATATTATTGTTTTTACAAACTATTTGATCATCTTCACCAAATCCTGGGGCTAAATGCACTATACCAGTCCCTTCATCAACATTGACAAAATCTGCATTTAAAACTTTGTAAGCATTAGTAAGATCAAACTCATTAGAATCTTTTATAAAATTAAATAAAGGCTGATATTTGACTCCTTTAAGCTCAGAACCTTTTACAGATTTTATAATTTTAATTTCATTTGAAATCTTGTTTAGATCTTTGATAAATTTATCAAATAGATTTTCAGCGAATATAATAATTTTATCATCAGTTTCAACAAAGGCATAGTCGATATCATCATGAACTGCGAGCGCCAGATTTGACGGTAGTGTCCATGGCGTTGTTGTCCAGGCCATAAAACAAAGTCTTTTATCAGTATCTATTAATTTTTGATCATCTTCAATGTCAAAGAAAACTGTTATAGCTTTACTTTCTTTCATCCTGTAAGAATTATCCATTCTGGTTTCAAAGTTGGATAAAGGTGTTTCACAAGCCCAAGAGTAAGGCATAACCCGATAATCTTCATAAATAAGGCCTTTTTTATATAATTCACTAAATGCCCAAATTACAGATTCCATATAGGATATATCCATAGTCTTATAGTCATTTTCAAAATCGACCCATCTACCTTGTCTAGTAACATATTCATGCCAATTACTAGCATATTTCATTACGGATTCTTGACAGTTCTTGTTGAATTTTTCGATTCCATATTCAGTTATGGCAATTTGTCCTGAAATACCTAATTCCTTCTCTGATTCCATTTCAACAGGTAGTCCATGCGTATCCCAACCAAATCTTCTTTCACATTTCTGGCCTTTAATTGTCTTATATCTTGCAAATAAATCTTTTACAAAGCCAGTAAGTAAATGACCATGGTGAGGAAGCCCATTAGCAAATGGAGGTCCATCATAAAAAATAAATTCATTATTTTGTCCATTAATCTTTGCGTCCCTATTAACTACAGATTTCTCAAAGCTTTTAGTTTTTGACCAAATTTCTAAAATTTCCTGATCAACTTTATTAAAGTCAGGATTACTATCTGTTTTTGGGTAGATTGAATTTTTAGTCATTTTAAAATAATGTTTATATTTTTTCTGAAAAATTTACTAAGTTAATTATTGAGGAAATTATCAAGAATAATCCAATTATTAAAATTGCAAATAAAAGATTAACAACTGCTATATTTTTAACTACAAAACTTAAAGAAACTGAAAATATTGCAACGAAACCAAATAGCAAATGCTTTTTCCCTAGTCCATTTCTTCTAAACTCACCATGAAAATATATTTCACGAGCAAATATAAAAATAAAATAAGGAATAATGGTCCAGAAAATTTTGAATAAAATACCAGCAAGAATCTTAGCTTTAGCTCCAGAATTATTTATATCTTTAATCATAAGGTCAATTGCTGTTAGTTCTTTGTAATGAAGTTTTTTGTTATTATTACTCTGCATTAACGAAAAATTATCATCAAATTTATCAAATTCTAGAATTTGGACTTCTTTAGCATTTGAAACTCTTAATATAATTCCGTTTTCCAATAATACAGCTATGTTAGATTTATCGAAATTGATCATAGCGGATTCAGATATTAAAAATTCTTCTCTATCATCAAATGTTCTATAGATAAAAAATTTATTTATAGAATCATCGGAATTCAAATCTTGAACATAAGAAACAAAACCAGAGTTATGAGATTGAATATCTCCAGATCTAAAAATTGACGATAAAAAATTTGATTTTATAGAATTTCTTGTTTCACTAAATGTTTGGAATGATATTGGAGCAATAAAAAAACCATTGATAAATTGCATTAAAATTATCAAAATTATTGTATTTTTAATTGGCGTTAAGAGTTGTTTTGGAGATATTGGAATATTTCTGAGTATGTAAATTTCTCTACTAAAAAAATAATTTTGAAATAAAATGTAAAAACCAGCTATTACAGCAAATGGTGTAATATAAAATACGAGATCTGGCAAAACTAATGTTATCAATAATAAAAATTTTGATAATTCAACCCCTCTTGAAGAGAAAAGTTCAATAATTGACATAATTTTAGCAAACCAAATAATACCAAGAACGATAAGTAATGAACAAATAAATGGCATTACAAAATCTGATTTTATTTTGTTATTTAGAATTATCTTCTTATTCATAGCTTTATATTGTCAATCAACCTAACATTATCTAACCAAGCAGCAATGAAGATTCGACCGTTAGTATCATTAGCAGAAAATCTTGTAAGATTATTATTTAATATTTCTAAATAATCAATTTTCTCAAAGCCATTAGAGATTAAAATATCTTTATATTCTTTAATAAGCGAATCATCAAAATTATAATTTGATTTAATGATATCATCTCTCAACAATAAAAGATTCTTATACAAAAGTGGAGCAATTAAATTCAATGAATCTTTTGATAATCTTTTATTTCTTGATGACATTGCAAGACCATTTTCATCTCTGATCGTTGGGCAACCAATTATAGTAGTATCACAATCAAAATCTTCAGCTAATTTTTTAGTGATGTATAATTGTTGGTAATCTTTTTCCCCCATAATCACAAAATCAGGTCTAATTAGATTAAATAGTTTCATAAGAACTATGCAAACTCCATTCATATGACCATTTCTAGTAGCTCCACAAAGTAAATCTGCAAGTTTATGAATTTCTATATTAAAGGCAAAGTCTTGAGTGTAGAATTGATTTGTTTCAGGAATAAATATTAAATCTGCATCACAATCATTAATTTTTGAAATGTCGTCATCGATAGCTCTGGGATATTTGACAAAATCACTGTTATTATCAAATTGTTTTGGATTAACAAAAATAGATACAATAACAAAATCACCTTTTGCTTTTGCCATTTTAATTAATTCTAAATGGGCCCTATGGATCATTCCCATAGTTGGAACAAAAGATATTTTTGCTTTACTTTGCTTGATTTGCCGGCATATATAGCTGAGTTCTTTTTTATCTTTAATGATTTGCATCTTAATATTCGGTAATTATGGAATTTACCTCAAAAAAATTAACAAGATTTCCCATTCTTAAACAATATTATTACTCATGTAAAGCAGGAGAAATAAATTATGATCCAAGACAAGTTAGAATATTAAAAGATTTCGAAAATTTTGCAAAAAAATTAAATAGCTTTTTCTTTAGAAGAAAAAAATATCCAACAGGAATTTATGTTTTTGGTAGTGTAGGAATAGGTAAAACATATTTATCTAGTATATTATATGATAATATAAAAATGCCGAAAACAAGAATTCATCTTCATGAATTTATGTATCTTGTATATGATTTACTTAATGATTTTAGGAAAAAAGCAAAATCTAATCAAGATCCTCTATTGTTAGTTGCAAAGAAGATGTCAAAGCAATATAAGTTCATTTTTTTTGATGAATTTCTTATTCATGATCCTGCAGATGCATTTATCATGCATAAATTATTTAAGGCTCTGGTGAAAAACAAAGTAAGATTTATTATTACGTCAAATTTTGAGCCAAATGAATTATATAAAGATGGTTTAAAAAGGGATCAATTTGTTGCTTTTATTGATTTACTTTATCGTGATTTCAAAGTGATGAATTTAAATATTGAATGTGATTATCGAAGAAAAAAAATCGCTAGCTTAAGAAGAACATATCTTACCCCAATAAATAAGGCTAATGATAAAGAATTTGATGAAATATTTCATGATTTAACCGCGAATTCTGAAGTATCTGATCATGCCTTATTTAATAAGTCGCGTGAAATTTATATACCCTATTCTGCTTCTAAAACAGCCTTATTCGATTTTGAAGATCTATGTGATAAACCATTAAGTTCAAAAGATTATCAAATTATTGCAGAAAATTACACAACAATTTTTATCAAAAATATTAAAATAATTGATGAAAGTCATAATGAACTTGCAAGGCGTTTTATTAATATGATTGATGTTTTTTACAATCAAAGGGTGAATGTAATATTTTATGCTGATATTGACTGTGAAAATATTTATACAGGTTCTAAATTAGAATTTGAGTTTTCAAGAGCTGTATCAAGAATTCAAGCCATGCAAACATCAGATTATCAAAATTTAAATTAATAATTTATTTTTCATATGCCACTTGAGCATGTAAAATTTCTTGTTTTTGTGTTTCTATTAATTGCGTGTAATATCCTTTTTTATCAAATGGCAAAATTGCTTTGTTATCTAAATCACTTAATGTGATTTCATTAATGCATCCGGGATCGATAACTGCTGCACATAAATGATTTAAATTTTGTACTCTTTGTTTGGTTTCTGCACTATGAAGAGTTGCAGCATTACTGAAACCTTCTGCTGTTAAACCATATGGCTGAGGTTTTGGTCCTTTGTTTATAACGGCATGCGTAAAAGTTCTACTAAGAATTTCTTCAACAATCTTTTTATCAAGGTTTTCCCCCGAGATATTATGAGTTTCAAATAGTTCGTTTTTTATTTTTGCTCCAACTTCTTCAGCCTTTACTGATTCGACATAAACTCTTGGACCAGCAGCACCAACTATATTTAGGGGATCAAAAAAATTTGTTTCGTTTTTAGTAATTATATCAGCAATATTTTGATTATATTGGTGAAGTTTATAAAAATATTCTAATGCATCTAAAGCTACTCTGATTTCAGTTTGAGTAACTTTTGTTTTATCAAGTTCCTGAGCATCAATTAATTGTTCAAAATAATTACTTAAAATTTGCTCGGATTCATTTATATCATGAGATTCATCTAACTGATCCTTTATTTTTGCTGGTAATTCTTTAAATGGCGTTAAAGTTAATTGCTTTATTTTATTAATTTTTGCTATGAATCTATCGCCATCATATGAAGAAAAATAATTTTCTAAAATCTTTTTAACTTGATCTTTATTTAATGAATTTTCAATTAGAGTAGACTTAATATCTTCCGGAAGTTGCGATAATTTTGGTTCTTGAAGAAAATTAGTCATATGTTGTTTACAAATAAATTCTTTCATTTGCGCCGAAAAAACTCTTGGGTAAGCCTGTCTATCGCCACATCCACTTCTAAAAACATCAATTAATTCTGCAGGAGCATTATCATAAAGTGATTCTGGTGACGTCTGCTTTAGTATCATTTGATAATATGATAATAAATCATCCTGAGATAAATCCTTTATAGCTTTATTTATTTTTTTTGAAAATTCATTAAGTGAGTTTACAACAAACTTATCTGCAGCATATAGAACCATTCGTTCAGTTCTAAGCCATCCAGGTGTAACTCCAGTAAGGTTACCAAAATCATCCCTTACTTTTCGTGTAACAAATTTAAGAATTTGTAATGTTTGATATATGTCGCTATTAAATAAATTAAGCAAACCTGAAGCCTGAACTTTGGAAACATAATAAAATAATGCACCATCTGGAAAACCCATAAATCTTTTATCTTCTTCAGATAATAAAGGTTTTTGATTACTGGGGTTAAACATATCCTCAACTTTTAACCCTGCTTTCGTAAGGTCTTTATCTCTTTCTTCCTGAGTTTTTGCTATTATTGATAGTATTTCAGCATCTTTGCCTTTAGGCCTAATATCGATCCCATAACTCGAGTTAAGATGAGTTGTTGTTGCTTCAATAGTTGAAAATGAAGTATTACCATTTGTTCTTTCTGGAACAGAATCAACGCTAACATTTTTTATGCCGGCATGAAAACATACTGACATAAAAGCTGAGTAAACTTCAGGAATATTTCCATGTGCATGAAGAGTAAGGTCGGTAACTCCATGTTCTAGAGCTATTTTACTCATGGTACCAGCAAGCCATTTTGCTTCCGAAATATTTTGATCATGAACCATAGAAATCATTGATTTTGTTGAAGCTTTAGCAGTAATTTTTGAAGCTTTTTCTTCTGCATCTGAAATGATTTTTTGTTTTCTAGCTATTGCATCAACTTGCTCTTCATTACTGCCTTTGATTTCAATTGAGTCAGCTAATTTATTGGCATCATTAATTATTTTATCTTTTTTTGTATCTCTAATACGAATAGCTATTTGGCATGCTTCGTCAAATTTTTTGGTGAAAAACTCTTTGTAATCTTCTTCACAGGAGTATGGAATAGCAAGTTCTATATCAAGGTCTAATTCAATAATTAAATCGTATAATTTATTGATTTCAGTAAAGTCATTTTGATCATGAAATTGTTTGATTAAAATGTTTTTACCATATTTTTTCATATATTGTAAAACTAACTTAATATCATTTTCATGAAGCGCATAAGTTGCATATGATGTTGATCTTGTAAGTAATCTTATTTGAGAATTTGGAGCGGCATTATGAGTTTTTTGAAGGCTATCTGCATAAGAACCAAAGCTTTTTTGTGTAGTTGCACCAGGTTCTTGTCCTCCACCTTCAATTCTTCCTGGTTTATATAATTGTCCCCATAAATGATGAATATATGTTAAACGTGCATCATGGAAAGCACCTCCTACTCCATCTTCTTTTTGATGTAAGTCACGAATAACATTATTAAATGATAAAGTAACTTTCTGTCCATTTGAATTAATGACATCTTGTGAATAAGCACGGTTTTGAAATCCAAGAGGGTTGAATGTGTTAGATAATGTTTGATTTGCTAATGTGAATTTAGATCCATTTAAAATTTTTAAAGTTCTTCTCATTATGATTTATGTCCTTCAAATTGTTGAGGGATTGTCATATGAGACTAATAAATAAAATTCAAGTAATAATTGAATTTTGGTTATTAGTTACTTCAAAGCAACTTAGGCTGTGATCTAATTTTACGATTCTTTGTTGTAAAAAGTTTCTAGAAGCTTGTCGAGTTCTGTTTGCGTACATATTCCAAGCAATACAGGGTCTTTAGGTTGTATTTGTTGGATATTAGCATGAGACCTTGATCTTATTGCTTCAATAGTTGATTTTGTAGAACCAATTAATTTGGCAATTTTATTATCAGGAATATCAGGGTAGTTTTTAACCACCCAAGCAATTGCATCAGGTTTGTCTCGCCTTTTTGCAATAGGAATATATTTCTTTGTTTTCTTAACCTTTTTGTTTTTATCATCTATAGTTGATTCAACAAAAATAAGTGATTTTTTTTCGTCTTTTTCACATTCTGCAAGATTTTCAGCAGTAATTTGACCTAATAAAACTGGATTTTTACCAATTATATTTGCTGCAATTTCACCA
>JADHOX010000042.1 GCA_016778805.1 Rickettsiales bacterium | reverse complement strand
TCAAAAACTTTGAAACCTTTATGAATTAAATGCTTAACCAAAAAAGTTTTACCGGAGCCAATGCCACCGGTAATACCAATCAAAGACATTATCTTGAGTAGAACTCAACAATAAGATTTGGCTCCATAATAACCGGATAAGGAACATCGGCAAGAACAGGAACAGCTGAAAAAGTTACAGTAGATTTTGATTTATCAATATTCAGATAACCAGGAACTTCCCTATCAGAATTCTCAATTGAATCCTTAGCTATTACATTTTGACTGAATTTTTCTGAAACAGATATTTGATCACCAACTTTTACTCTGTAACTAGCAATATTAACAACTTTTCCGTTAACTAATATATGTTTATGATTAACAAACTGTCGTGCAGCAAAAATTGTTGGCGCTAAACAAGCTCTGTAAACAATAGCATCTAAACGACTTTCTAATAAACCAATTAAATTTTCACCAGTATCACCTTTAAGTTTTTTAGCCAATAAATACAAAGCTCTAAATTGCTTTTCTCTAATGTTACCATAATAACATTTTAGTTTTTGCTTTGCAGCTAAATGAAGACCAAAATCTGTACGTCTTCTAATCATCATTCTTGGACCGTGTTGACCGGGAGGATAATTTTTTTCTTTACTAGTTTTGTCTTCACCCCAAAGCTTAACACCAAGCCTTCTAGATATTTTGTATTTTGCGTTTAATCTTTTAGTCATTTACTTAAAATATTAGGAAGAGAGAGAATATATTGATATTTTAAAGCTTGTCAATAAATTAAATAGGAAGATTGAATAATATTATTCAATCAGAATTACCTTGATAATAAAACAAATATTTGAATATACCATTCAAGGTTTTCACTTCAGACTTACTTAAGGAAGCATTAACAAATAAGTTAGTAATACCCAAAAGCATAGCTTTTCTGCGCTCTTGATCTTTGTAAAAATTACACATCTCTAACTTCTCATCTAGCAAATCAATCATTTGCTTTACATCTTCAATATTTGATTTTTCATGGCGCAATTGATTGCTCAAATTGCTAGATAAATAAATTGCAGAAGCCAACTCATAAAAAATAACACAAGCAGACTGAGCAATGTTGAGAGCTTTATGAAACTCACTTGTCGGAATTGTAATAATCTTTTGAGCAAAAACCAACTCAGTATTATCTAACCCATTATTTTCAGCACCAAACATAAAAGCTATTTTACTTTTATACTCATTATTAATCTTAATATTATTAACAGCCTCTTTTGGCGTAAAAATCTCTTTATTTACCCTACCACGAAAACGAGCAGACATTGCGTAACTATAATCACAGCCCTGAAGAGCGGCTTCAACAGAATTATAAACCTTAGCATTTTCTATTATAAAACTTGATTTACATGCCATTGCTGTAGCCTTACTATTAGGGACATCAACTTGAGGATTTACTAACCTTAAGTCTCTAAAACCAAAATTACCCATTGCTCTTGCAACTGACCCAATATTTTCTGCAAGTTGAGTTCTTACTAAAATGACAGCAGGACCATCTTCAGATAAAAAACTTTTATCAAGCATTATTACTATGTGTTATCTGTTAATAGGTCAGTAACTCTTGCTGCCGCATCAAATGAATTATCATAAAAAAACCGGAGCTCTGGAGCATATTTTAAAACTACTTTTTTGATTAAGTATTTTTTAATTAATGAAGAATTTTCATTTAATATATCAATTAAGTCTTCAGAATCTTGCAAACCAAACGGAATGATATAAATCTTAGCATTTTTTAAATCTGGACTTATATCAACCTGAGAAATTGTAAATGTTTGATCACCTATTATAAAAGCAAGAGATTTATCAATATTCAAAACTTCAGATAATGATCTTTTTATTGATTCTGAAACTTTTAATTGTCTATTTGATGCAGATTTGTGAGTATTTCGGATTCTAACTTTATTCATCAACTTTTACTAATTCGTAAATTTCAATCTGATCTTGCTCTTTAAAGTCAGAAAAATTGTCAAAGCTAATCCCACACTCCATTCCAGTGGTAACTTCTTTTACGTCATCCTTAAAACGCTTTAACACTTTTATATTTGTATCTGAAATAACAACCGAATCTCTAATAATTCTACATTTACTGTTTCTCTTAGCAACACCATTTAAAACATAACAACCAGCGATTTTTCCATTCTTAGATAAGTTAAAGACTTTTCTAATTTCAACTTTACCAAGGATTTTTTCTTTAGTTTCAGGATCGAATAATCCTTTAATTAATTTTTCAACATCCTCAACTAAATTATAAATTATTGAGTAATACTTGATATTAACTTCATCAATATCTTTATCTTTTATATTTGCAACGGTTCTAACATTAAAACCAACAATAATAGCTTCAGATGCTTTTGCTAGAGTTATATCAGAATCATTGATACCACCAACTCCAGAATGTAATATCTTAATCTTTACTTTTTCGTCAGATAACTTTTCTAAAGATGCTTTTATTGCGTCACTAGAACCTCTAACATCAGACTTAATTATAACAGATAGAACTTTTTGTTTATTATCCCCAAGATCCTGAAAAATATCATCAATACTTCTTTTACTTCTTTTTGCTGACTCAATATCACGAAGGTTATTAACTCTGTAATCGACTATATCTCTTGCAACCTTGTCTGTCTCAACAACATAGAAAAGTTCACCAGAACTTGGAACTTCGTCAAGACCCATGATTTCGACAGCATGAGAAGGAAGCGCCTCAGCTAAACTTCTTCCCCTTTCATCCATCATTGCTCTAACTCTACCATAACTAGTTCCAGCAAGAACAATATCTCCAACTTTTAACTTACCATGTTGGACTAATAATGTTGCAATAACACCTTTATTTTTATCTACCTTAGATTCAACAACAGCTCCAGTAGCAGGACAATCAAAATTGGCTTTTAAATCCATTAATTCGTTTTGTAACAAAACAGCATCCAGAACAGCAGATAAATTTTGTTTTTTTATAGCTGAAACTTCAACTGATAAACAATCACCTCCCATTGACTCAGCATTAACTCCATGCGCAAGCAACTCACTTAAAACTCTTTGAGGATCAGCACCAACTTTATCGATTTTATTAACAGCAATAATAATTGGAATGCCAGCAGCTTTTGCATGACTAATAGCTTCAATAGTTTGCTCTTTCACACCATCATCTGCTGCAACGACTAATATGACTAAATCAGTTACTTTTGCCCCATGCATCCGCATTTGAGTAAAAGCAGCATGCCCAGGAGTGTCTATAAAAGTAATAACTTTACCATCTTTTGTAGTAACTCTTGATGCACCAATATGCTGTGTAATACCACCTGATTCTTGGGAGACAATATCAGTTTCTCTTAAAGCATCTAAAAGTGAAGTTTTTCCATGATCAACATGACCCATTACAGATATAACAGGAGGTCTTGATTGCATTTTGGTTTCATCTTTATAATCTTGACGATCTAAAACAAGCTCAATATCAGAATCCAAAACCCTTCTTACTTTATGACCAAATTCGGAAACTACAATCTCTGCAGTATCAGCGTCTATAGGCTGAGAACCGGTAATCATCATACCCATTTTCATAAGCTCCTTAACAACATCTGTACTTCTAACAGCCATTCTATTTGCAAGCTCTTGAACAGTAATAGTACTAGGAACAATTATTTCTTTTACAATATTTTCAACAGGTTGTGATTGAAAATTGCTATTTTTCTTTTTTTCTTTCTCTCGTTGCCTTTTTAATGCCGATAAAGATCTCACTTTAGCGCCTTGATCTTCATCTCCATAATGCTTAGCTGTTGATTTACGAGATTCGATATATCTTGATTTAGCTGCATATTCGGATTCGACATTTGATGAAGAACCGTGATCTGCAAGAAGAATCTTAGTAATTTTTTTCTTTTCTGACTTACTAGATTCAGATTCATCAACTTTTGATAAATCAAATTCTTTACCAGTTTTTTGTTTAGGAGGCTCAGCTTTGACAAACTCTTTAACTTTTTTTACAGGCTTAGGAGACTCTTTGCGTTCATCTAAATTTACAAATTTAGATTTAGTTTCTTTAATTAAATGATCATGTGAA
This sequence comes from Rickettsiales bacterium, assembly GCA_016778805.1. GTDB lineage: Bacteria > Pseudomonadota > Alphaproteobacteria > Rickettsiales > JABIRX01 > JADHOX01. The sequence continues at coordinate 6,525 of JADHOX010000042.1, read as the reverse complement.
ACATTATTAATATCAGGAATATTAATTTTAGGTTTAACATCATCAGTTTTCTTGGGCTGAGTATTAACAGTTTTCGAAGCAGAACTTTGCTGACTAACTGAATTAGCCTGTGAACTTTTAGGAGCAAATCTCCGTTTTTTTACAACAACTATTGCGTCGCCCTGTGATCCTCTAGATCTGTTTTCTGTCATTTTTCTTATATTCCAAAAGCAATCTTTCTTGCACTCATAATCATTTCATTTAACTCGCTATCAGATACATCAATATCATTTGCAAGAATATCTTTAAGCTCGTCAGTTGCTAAATCTGCAAGAGACTCAACAGTCTTTATTTTGTTTTTTGACAAAATTAATGCCGTATCAACAGACAAACCTTCAACATCAATCATAGTTTTCTCTAATCCTAAAGATGCAAATTTTGTCTCTTTATAATTAGAAGAATTTACATATTGCTGGGCTTGCGCTTGAAGCATTTGTGCTTTTTCGACATCAAAACCTTCAAATGTAGACAATTCCTCTTCAGAGATCATCAATAATTCATCAATATTTGAAAAACCTTCAGCAATTAAAATTCTGACTGTAATTTCATCTACACCTTCAAGTTCATTATAGAATAAATCAAATATACGTTTTGATTCTTCTTGTCTATTCTGAGACTCAGCATCTTCAGTTAAAACATCAATATTCCAACCTGTTAATTTAGATGCTAACCTAGCATTTTGACCCTTTCTTCCAATAGCCAAACTATAATCATTATCAGAAACAACAGATTCTATAACCCCTCTTTCTTCATCAATAATTACTTTTAAAACTTTTGCAGGCACCAAGGCATTAACAACAAATTTTGCAGGATCGCCAGACCATTCAATAACATCAATTTTTTCTCCTTTAAGCTCATTGATAATGACCTGAACTCTTGAACCTCTAACACCTACACAAGCGCCTACAGGATCTAGATTAGATTCAACAGCATTGACAGCCACTTTTGCTCGTGCACCAGGCTCTCTTGCTACGGATTTAATTTGAATAATACCATCAAAGATCTCTGGAACTTCTTGAGCAAAAAGCTTTGATAGGAATTCATTTGAAGTTCTAGTCAAATAGATCTGTAAACCAGTTTCTTTCTTCTGAATATCTTTTACTAAAGCGCGAACTCTTTCATTTTGCTTAAAAACTTCATTAGGGATAGCATCACTTTTATCTAGGAAAGCTTCAACACCTGATATATCAAACAATGTGCCTTTTGGACCAACTTTTTTAACAACACCAGTAATTACCTGATTAATTTTACCCTTAAACTGCTCATAGTTTTTGTCAGTTTCAGCACTTCTAATTTTTTGTACAATTACTTGCTTTACAACTTGAGCAACCAACCTACCTATATCAACTGGAGGAAGGTTATGATTAACATAATCTCCAATATTTACTTCATTATTTTCCGAACCAGAAGCTTTAACATTTTCAATACTGATTTCAGTATTAGAATCCTCAACATTCTCTACAACAAGTAGTTTTCTGTAAATTTTAAAACCACCAGTTTTTCGATCTATCGATGCTTCGATCAAATATTCATTTCCATATTTTTTCTTAGCAGCAATCTTAATAGCTTGTTCGATAGCATCAATAACTGATTCGCTTGAGATTCCTTTTTCAGAAGCGACAGCCTGCGCTACTTTTATTATCTCTGTATTTCCTGATATATAATTAGACACAATATATTATAAAAAAAACCTAAAAAAAAAGACGGTTTTCCCGTCATCGGAAATAGTATTATAAGTTTTTAATATTTAATGCAACAAATTATTACTATTGTAGGATATCATATTGAATTAGTTTAACTGCGTTATAAGAATAACATCTAGACTATTACAACATATTGATGTTTTATATTAATAATTTTAATCTTTAAATTATGACAAATAACTATCTTGAGATACTTACTGAAGCAGAAGCAATTCAAAAAGGACATTTTATTTTATCATCAGGACTTCATAGTGATACATACATTCAATGTGCACAGGTTTTTTCTAGACCAGAATTAGCGGCTAGCCTTTGTAAAGATATAGTTACGAAAATTAAAAATATAATCGACGTCAAAATTGACTATGTAGTTGCACCAGCAATGGGAGGAGTTATAATTGGCTATGAAATTGCAAGGCAGCTTGGTGTAAAATCAATTTTCTGCGAGAGAGTAAATGGAAAATTTGAATTTAGAAGAGGCTTTAATTTAAATCCTTCAGATAATGTTCTTATAGTTGAAGACGTTATAACCACTGGAAAATCATCTATTGAGACAATCGACTCAATTAATGAATCTGGAGCTAATATTTTAGCAGAAGCATGTTTAATTGATAGAAGAGAAGTAAAAGGCAAATTAAATGATATGCAAATTATATCTTTAATTGAGCTTGATTTTAAAACTTTCGACAAATCAAAATTACCTGATCACCTTCAGCAAACTCCTGCAATAAAACCAGGTAGTAGATTTCTTTCTAAAGGCTAGCAACTTTTTTTGCTATATCTTTTCGATAATACATATCTGACCAATCAATTTTTTCTACAGCACTATATACTGTATTCAAAGTTTCTAAAAATGATTGACCTGTTGCATTAATATTTAACACTCTGCCTCCATTAGAAACTATCTTATTTTCAATGACTTTAGTACCAGCATGAAAAACATTAACATTAGAAATCTCTTTAACTTTAGATAAATTTCTAATCTCAGTTCCCTTTGGATAATCAAGAGGATAACCATTAGAAGCTAAGACAACAGTTACAGATTTAAGGTCAAAAAACTCAATATTAATCTTATCTAAATTTTCATTGCTAGCAGCATTACAGATCTCAAAAAAATCTGACTTAAGACGAGGCAAAATACTTTGAGCTTCAGGATCTCCAAACCTTACATTATACTCAATAAGATATGGGCCTTTTTCGGTAAGCATTAACCCACAAAACAAAATTCCAACAAATGGCTTCTGCTTTTTATAAAAATATTCAACAATAGGTTCAGCAAATAACTTTAAGTAATCATCTTCATTTTCTATAAAAGGACTTGGAGAATAAGTCCCCATACCACCAGTATTTAAACCTACCTCCCCTTCACCAACTTTTTTGTGATCACCAGCAGACCCCAATGATTTAACTGTTTTACCATCAGACACAGCAAAAAAACTAATTTCAACTCCCTCAAGGAATTCTTCAATCACTATTTTGTCTTGCTTGCCATAAACACCGCTGAATATATCATTTGTAGCCTTATTGGCTGCTTCCAAATCATGAGCAATGATAACCCCTTTTCCAGCAGCTAAACCATCTGCTTTAATTACGATAGGAAAGCTAGAAATACTTTTTAGATAATTCAATGAATCTTCCAAATTAATAAAAACTTTATAATCAGCTGTTTTAATATTTTGCTCCTGGCATATTGCTTTTGAAAAAGCTTTAGATGACTCAAGCTGGGCCGTAAATGCACTACAACCAAAAACATTAATATTATTACTTTTTAAAATATCTGCTAAGCCTTCAGACAAAGGTTGTTCAGGACCGATAACAACTAAATCAATATTTTTTTCAAAACAAAAACTAACAATCTCTTTATGGTCACTAACTTTTCTATCGAATATTTGAGCTATCTCAGCCATGCCTGGGTTACCAGGTATAGCAAATAAATTATCAACATTTTCCGATTGAGCTAAAGAACATGCCATTGCATGCTCCCTGCCACCTGAACCTATTACAAGAACATTTGCCATATTAAAAGCCTCAAACTTTAAGCTGACTCTTTACTAGAATCACTATCTTCTGTGTTACTTACTGCAGCTTTTTGTTTAGCGTCAATAGAATGAGCTTTTTTCTTTACTAAATTGGTAAAATATCCAGTTCCTGCAGGAATAAGCCTTCCGACAATTACATTCTCTTTCAATCCATATAGCATATCTTTAGATCCTAAAACCGCAGCCTCAGTTAATACCTTTGTAGTCTCCTGGAATGATGCAGCTGAAACAAATGAATTAGTTTGTAACGCAGCCTTAGTAATTCCCTGAAGAACTGGTCTAGCTTCAGCTCTTTCATAACCATCTTTTTTAGCTTTATCATTAATATGATCAAACTCTTCTTTATCAAGGATTTCACCATTAACAAGCGTGGTTTCACCAGAATTAACTACTTCAACCTTCTTAAGCATTTGTAATACAATTATTTCAATATGCTTATCATCAATTTTTACTCCTTGAAGTCTATATACTTTTTGAATTTCAAAAACCATATAATGAGCTAATGCTTCAACACCTAATACCCTTAAGATATCATGGGGTACTAATTTACCATCCATAAGTTGATCACCTTTTTCAACATGATCTCCTTCATTAACAGTAATATGCTTACCTTTTGGAATTAGGCATTCCACTTCTTTATCATCAGCATTATCAGGCTTGATAATAATTCTTCTTCTAGATTTATAATCTTTACCAAAAATAACAGTACCGGAAATTTCACTAATAATTGAATAATCTTTAGGCTTTCTCGCTTCGAAAAGCTCAGCTACTCTTGGAAGACCACCTGTAATATCTGCAATTTTCGATGATGCTTTAGGCATTCTTGCAATTACATCACCTGCGTGAATTTCTTGACCATCAGTTACATTTAATATCGAATTTAAAAATAAGAAATATCTAGCATCCATTCCAGATGAAAGCTTTTGAACATCACCTTTGTCATTTTGAATGACTATTCTAGGTATTAAATTTGAAGCTCCTTGATTGTTAGACTTCCAATCAATAAGTACTCTGTTGGTAATTCCTGTTGTAAAATCATGTTCTTCTTTATATGAAACTGACTCAATCATGTCTCTATAAATAATTTTACCAGAAACCTCTGAAATGATCGGTATATTATATGGATCCCATTCAGCAAGTCTATCACCAATAGAAACTTTTGTTCCATCTTGAACTTTTAATTTAGCTCCATAAGGAACTTTATATTTAGCTTTCTGAATACCTGCTTCATCTTTAATTATTAAATTTGAATTTCTATTCAGAACAATCAAATTACCTTTTGAATTTTTTACAAAAGAAATATTATCAAAAACAACAGTTCCAACTAACGGAGATTCTATGGAAGATTGTTCAGCACCTTTCTGGGCTGCTCCACCAATATGGAATGTTCTCATTGTTAACTGAGTTCCTGGCTCTCCGATTGATTGCGCAGCAATAACACCAACAGCTTCACCAATATTAACATTACCACCTGTTGATAAATCTCTACCATAACATTTAGAACAAATACCTCTTTTAGCTTCACAAGTTAAAGATGATCTAACATTAATTGAATCAAATCCAACAGTATCTATTATAGCAGCTTGATCTTCGTTAATAATGTGACCTTTTTTAACGATCACTTCATTTGACCTAAAATCTACAATATCTTCAACAGTTGTTCTACCTAAAACCTTTTCAGATAATGGAACAGTTATATTTGCTCCTTCAATTTCAGGTCTAAGAGTTATAAATTGTTTTGTTTTACAGTCTTCCTCAGTGATAATACAATCTTGAGCTACATCAACCAATCTTCTTGTAAGATATCCAGAATTTGCAGTTTTAAGCGCTGTATCAGCAAGACCTTTTCTTGCACCATGGGCAGAATTAAAATATTCGAATACAGATAAACCTTCCTTAAAGTTAGCAATAATTGGTGTTTCTATGATCTCACCGCTTGGTTTAGCCATCAAACCTCTCATACCAGCAAGCTGTTTAATTTGAGTTGCTGATCCACGAGCACCAGAATGAGCCATCATATATACTGAGTTAATAGACTCACTAGGAAATTCAGTTTGAGTTTTTTCTTCTTTAATAGAAGACATTTGTCTCATCATATCTTCAGAAACTTTTTCAGAACATAATGACCAAGCATCAATAACTTTATTATATTTTTCACCAACTGTAATTAATCCATCAGAATATTGCTGTTCATATTGTCTAATTTCATCTTTAGTTGAATTAATATGAGAATATTTAGTATCAGGAATAACCATATCATCTTTACCAAATGAAATAGCAGAAATCGTTGCATTCTTGAAGCCTAAATACATCAACTGATCAGCAAATATAACTGTAGCCTTTTGTCCATATGTTCTATAAATCTGATCAATAAGATTACTTACTTCTTTTTTAGTCATAACTTTATTTACAACATCAAAAGATAGCTTATCACCATCAGGTAAAACTTCAGAAATCAATATTCTTCCAGGAGTAGTATTATAAGTAACTCCGTTTGATCTATATTTTACATCTGCATGAATTGAGACTGATTTTTCATTAAGAGCATGCTCAACTTCAGAATAACATGAGAATAGCTTACCTTCACCATGAACACCATCAATGTGTAATGACATGTAATATAATCCTAAAATGATATCTTGTGATGGAACTATAATAGGCTTTCCATTTGCAGGACTTAAAATATTATTAGTCGACATCATCAAAACTCGAGCTTCAATTTGTGACTCAATAGATATTGGAACGTG
>JADHOX010000041.1 GCA_016778805.1 Rickettsiales bacterium | reverse complement strand
TCTCTTTTTGAAACAGATTGATTACTTACAACATTCATTCTTAGTCCAATTGGCAAACGTGAATATTCATCGTCAGTCACAAGCGATGTAAAACGATAATACATATTACTCATAGCCATTATTGAATTTGCTGATTTTATAACATTTAAACTTACTTCATCCAATACACATTTAGCTGTCTCCAGCAATGCATCTTGTACCAAAGTATTATTAGCAGCATAAGCTGCAGATAATGCAATACCAATAAGATATTGCTGATCTAATGGCGCATGCTCAGGATTAAGTAATAACCTTACATTAGCTTGAATATCTCGTGCATATTTGGGGATTGAATAAAATAAATCTTCAAACTTATTGTTTGGTTTTTTGAGCTTCATTAGTTTTAAAAAAATTAAATGATATGGTATTTTGTAAGTTATTGTATTTTTTTTGCAAAATAAATCTTAGCATTTTTTTTTGATTTTTTTCTTTACAAATATAAACACAGATCAGCTTTATAACTAAATCAAAATTTAGTATAAAGGCATCTTAAAACCTTCGTGAGTAGCAGTAAAACCTAACTTTTGGTAAAAATTATGCGCTTGTTTACGAACTTTATTACTTGTTAATTGTACAATATTACATCCTTTTAACCTTGCCTGCTCAATTGCCCAATTCATCATAATTGAACCAACTCCTCCGCCTCTTATTTTACTATCAACATGCATCCCCTCAATTAAAGCTCGATAAGCTCCTTTGACACTCATATTTGAAATGAAACTTATTTGTAAAGTGCCAATTACTATATCTTCATATGTTGCAACAATTAAAAGCTGATTATGATCTGCTTGAATCCTCTCAAAAGCTTCAAAATAACAATCTGGTATGGGATCTCTAAAATCCTCTCTTTTGGCGCCAATAGGGTTATCTGATATTATTCTAACAATATCATAAATATCGTTTTTAATAGCTTCTCTAAGTTTTATTTTTGCTACATCCATACCCAAATTTTCTCAGTTACTGAAATAAGTTTCATACTCTTCTGGATTTGGCCTACTTTTAATATATTCGACCTCATCTTGTTTGATCTTAATATAACTATTTAATTGATCATCTGTAAAAACATTATCTTTTAATAGAAAATCCTTATCTTCACTCAATGATTTTAACGACTCTTCAAGAGAAAGGCTAAGTGTTTCTGGTTTATTTAAATCAGACATAGATAAATTAAAAAGATTCCTATCTTCAGGAGCGCCAGGTGATATTTTATTTATAACCCCATCAAGTCCAGCCATTAATATTGATGATAATGCTAAGAAAATATTAGCACTAGAATCAGGGAATCTGATCTCTATACTCTTATCTTTTCCTTGAGCAGAGTATGGAACCTTAATTGCTGTTGATCTATTATTATCGGAATAAGAAATAAATTTTGGCACAGTATTAAGATTAGTAAATCTTGCATATGAATTTGTGGTAGGATTTGTAAATGCATTTAAAGCTCTACAATGCTTTAAAACTCCACCAATATAGAAAATTGCGACATCAGATAAACCAGCATAATTACTTCCAAAAAACAAATTCTTACCAGCTTTAAATATAGCCTGATTTAATGGCATTGAATTACCATTTCCAGTCGCAATTGGCTTCGCCATGAAACTAGCTTTTTTACCATAGGAATGTGCAACATTTTTAATCACATATTTCGCCATCTGGATATTATCTGCACATTTAAGAAGTGAAGTTGGAGCAAAACTGATTTCATTTTGCCCAGGCGAAATTTCATGATGATGTCCTTTAGTTTCAATATTTAAAGATTTTAAAATCTCAATAATTTCAGATCTTATGTTAAATGATTGGTCAACCGGTTGAACCTGCAATGCACTTTTAATTGGGTGGGAAGAATTAACTGATTGAACATGAGATTGAAACTCATTGATTTTAACTTCATAACTAGAGGAGTTAATTTTATTTGAAAACTCAACAGAATCAAAGAGAAAAAACTCTAATTCGCAGCCAAAATTAATATAACTTCCATTTGCATAATCATGTAAAAACTTTTCTGCTTTTTTAGCAATACTTCTTGGATCTCGATTATAATTCTGCATCGTTGAAGTACACAAAACATTACAAATCAAAATTGCAGTTTTACTATTAGCAAAGGGATCTAAAACAAATGAAGACAAATCAGGCTTTAAGAGCATGTCGGAAGCTTCTATATCTTGCCAACCAGTAATGGCTGAACTATTAAAAACTACACCATTCTCTAACACAGCTCCATCAATAAAATCTGCATCATATGTAAGACTATGCTGGTGTCCAAGTGAGTCAGTAAACCTTAAATCTACAAATTTAATATTTTGTTCCTTAATTTCATTTAGAATATCATTGATAATAGTCATAAGCCTCCTTTAGATTTTATTAGCTTTAGTTTGAGCTAACGCAATATTACTTTCTATATTAATCTTCTTAAGTGATTTATTTTGCAAATGATTATTTACAGTTGCGGCTTTTGAAATAAGGAAAACTGCATTAGGGGCAAGTAAATTTGCTCCATATGACCAATTCAAATTTTGCAAAAATGAGAAAACACCGTCATAAATAAAATATTTTTTATCAATTTTACAGTTAAGTTCATCGATTAAAATTTCAAAATCTTTAATGGTACAAAAATGAATATTTGGCGTATCGTACCACTGATATGGCAACTTTTTAGTCACAGGCATTCTTCCTCTTAGACCAAGATAAAGACGATTTGAAACAAAACCAAAATTAGGAACTGATATAATTGCGTATTTTGCAACTCTTAACATTTGCGAAATAACATCTTTCGGATTTCTTGTTGCCTGAAGGGTTTGACTTAAAATCGCGTAATCAATCGAATCTGATGGATAATCATGCAAATCATTATCGGCATCTCCATGAATAACAGAGATACCTTTTGAAACAGCTTTAGTAACTTTACGATTCGATATTTCTAATCCCATAGCAGTGATGTATTTTTCTGCTTTGAGAATCTGAAGTAGCTCACCGCTTCCACAACCTATATCAAGAACCCTTGAATATTTAGGTACTATATTTTTGATAATTTCTAGATCCTTACGCATTTAAATAATTTGCATTGATAAAATTTGCTAAAACATTTTCTAAATCTTCATCTGGCAGCAAAAAGCTGTCATGACCACGATTACTTTCAATTACAACACTACTTACATTAACTCCTGCCATCATAAGTGCTTTTGCAACAATTTTTAACTCTTTTGGTGGAAATAACCAATCGTCTGAAAAACTAATTGTACAAACCTTGACGTTTAATGACTTTGTAAAAGAAGCACTTAAATTCCCATCATTTTCTTCAAATAAATCAAAATAATCCATAGCCTTAGTTATATATAAATAACTATTGGGATCAAATCTATCAACAAACCTTATACCTTGATGATGAAGATAAGATTCAACTGTGAAATTAACACCAAATTGTGAAGAAAGCTTTGTAGAAGACTGCAAATTTCGTCCAAACTTCTTTGCTAATGCGTTTTCAGAAAGATATGTGACATGAGCCGACATCCTAGCAACTGAAAGACCCTTTCCAGGAAATTTTTTCTTATCTAAATAATTACCATTACACCAATCTGGATCGGCCATTATACTTTGCCTGGCAACCTCATTAAAAGCAATATTTTGAGATGTGTGCCTTGCTGAAGTCGCAAGTGGTATTGCAAAACTAATAAAATCAGGGAATTTTGAAATCCACTCTAATACTAACATACCTCCCATCGAACCACCAACAACTCCAAAGAGTTTGTCAATTCCAAATACTTCTTCGACAAATTGTTTTTGTACTCTCACCATATCATTTATTGTTATGATAGGAAAATCAAGATTATATCTTTTGTTTGTCTTAGGTTTTTTTGTTGTCGGTCCCAATGTACCCATACAACCACCTAAAACATTTGGGCAAATTACAAAATATTTTGACGTATCAATGGCTTTACCATCACCTATAACAAAATCCCACCAACCAGATTTTCCAGTAACAGGATTATCACAAGCAGCATATTGATCTCCAGTCAAAGCATGACAAATTAATATAGCATTTGATTTGCCAGCATTAAGCTTACCATATGTTTTGAAGGCAACAGGAACATTTTGAATCTCAACACCTGAAGATAATTGAAAAGGTTTCTCTTCGGAAATATATTTTACATCACCAATTTCATAGGCCTTTAAATTACTACCGAATTGTAAACTTATTGTTGTCATATTTAAAACATCTTACCAAGATTGGCTCAGAATTGATCTAAACGATATAACTGATAAATCCACTAGAAAAAATTATCAAAGTGATTATGAGTCATATCTGTTTAACAAACCTTAATTAAACTAATGAATAAAAATTTAGCTCAATTTAGAGAAAAAATCAATCAACTTGATGATGAAATAATAAAAATACTAGAAGAACGCCAAAAAATTGTTAATCAAGTATCCAAATTAAAGGCCGAAAATATTTCAGCAAGTTTTTTAATGCCAAAAAGAGAAAAAGAAATGCTGGCTCGACTAAAAAGTAGTTCAAGCTCAATTCCACAAGAACTAATACAATATATTTGGCGCGGTATCATTTCATTTTCTTTATTTTCTGAAAAAGATTTCAAAATTAATAAATCACACATAACAAGTGAGGATGAGCTAACAAAATATTTTGCAGCAATAATACCAATTATAAATCATGTTAATATCGAGGAAACATTACACAACTTTGAAAAACATAATGAAGACATAATTATACTCTCATATCAAGAAACAATAAAACATCACAAACTATTATTAAATAAACAACTTGTATGTTTTAAGAAGTTTGAAAAAGACGAAGCATTAGCTTTCGCAAAAATAACACAAAATTACCTAGATGATGAGAAGTTTTTACTTCTTGGAAAACTAGAAAAAAGTGACAAAACAGCAAAATTAATTTACCAGGATAAGAATTTTGATCTATTTGAATCAGAGAAAAATGATCAAAATAATAAATTTTTAGGCTCTTATTAAGCTAAAAAGACAATTTTTTTATATTTTTTGAGTATTATTAAATGAGCGAATAATCTAAGAAATCTGTACCATTTCTATGATATTTACAAAATTTTATTAAGCCAAAATTAAAAAAAAACTTGAAGAATATCAATATAATGGCAGGATCACCACAACAAATTTTCGAATATAACCATGTTTCAAAACTTGAAGTCATATATTAAAATAACTTTTCTTTCACTTATAATTTCATTAAATTTTAATTTCTCTAAAGCAGACGAGTTTATATCTATTGGTACTGGTGGTGTTACTGGAGTTTATTACCCAGCAGGCGGAGCAATCTGTAGATTAGTGAACAGAAATAGAAAGAACCACGGCATTAGATGTTCAGTAGAGTCAACAGCTGGCTCTATTTTTAATTTAAACGCTCTTGAAAATGGTAATTTAGATGCTGGAGTGGTTCAATCTGACCTTCAATATCAAGCATATTATGGAACTGGACATTTCGCTAATGATCTTCCAAGAAAAAACCTAAGAACATTATTTTCTCTTCACACTGAAGTTTTTACAATTGCTGCAAGAGCAGATTCTGGTATTAAAACTCTTGATGATTTAGTAAACAAAAGAGTTAATATTGGTAACCCAGGTTCTGGTCAAAGAGCTACAATGGAAATTATTATGAAAGCAAAAGGTTGGGACAAAAGCACCTTTAAGTTAGCATCAGAACTTAAAGCATCTGAACAAGCTCAAGCAGTCTGTGATAACAAAATTGATGCAATGATTTTTGCATCAGGTCACCCAAATGGTGCAATTCAAGAAGTTACTACATCTTGTGACACTGTACTTGTAGAAGTAAGCGGCCCTGAAATAGATCAAATCGTTGATAATCACAGCTACTATGCATATTCTGTAATTCCTGGTGGAATGTATGTTGGAAACGATAATGATGTTAAATCATTTGGTGTTAAAGCCACGTTCTTAACTACAGCAGAAGAAAGTGACGAAATTGCTTATCAAATTGTTAAAGCTGTATTTGATAATTTTGATAGTTTCAAAAATCTTCACCCTGTTTTTCAAACTCTTAAAAAAGAAGATTTAATTTATAGTGGTAACACTGCTCCTCTTCACCCAGGTGCAGAAAGATACTACAGAGAAGTTGGGTTAATCTCTAACAGCAAAAATTAAATCATAGCATTATTTTAATAATCATATGCCAACTGATAAAAACATAAATTCTCAGTTAGAGGATTTGGTTCTAGATAATGATACCGGTGCCAGAAGGCCTGAAGGTATTTCTTTAACCATAATTTCAACTATTGCTTTTTCATGGTCATTATTTCAACTGTGGATAGCATCACCATTACCGTATTTTTTCGCAGAACATATTTCATTTATGAAAATTTTTGTTCTTGATGCAACAAAATCTCGTTACATTCATTTAGTTTTCGCTTTTCTTCTTGCATATCTAGCTTATCCAGCAACATCGAAATCTCCAAAAAACTATGTTCCTATTACGGATTGGTTAATTGCTTCAATTGCTGCCTTTTCGGCATTATATTTATTATTTTTCTATGCTGATTTATCAACAAGAGCAGGAGCACCTACACAAGCTGACATTATTATATCCATTACAGGTATTATATTACTTCTTGAAGCGACTAGAAGATCTCTTGGATTACCTTTACTAATAATTGCAGCTGTTTTCTTAATCTACACATATTTTGGTCAATATATGCCTGATGTAATTCAACATAAAGGTCATAATTTATCTAAAATATCTTCTCATCAATGGTTATCAACAGAAGGTGTATTTGGAATTGCTCTTGGAGTATCAGCTAGCTTTGTTTTTCTATTTGTTTTATTTGGTTCATTATTAGATAAAGCGGGTGCTGGAAATTACTTTATTAGAGTCGCTTTTGCTTTATTAGGACATTTAAGAGGCGGCCCAGCTAAAGCTGCAGTTTTATCTTCAGCTATGACTGGCGTTATTTCTGGTTCGTCAATTGCAAATGTTGTTACAACTGGTACATTTACCGTTCCTTTAATGCGTAAAGTTGGTTTTACTTCTGAAAAAGCAGGTTCAATTGAAGTTGCATCATCTGTTAATGGTCAAATTATGCCTCCTGTTATGGGAGCTGCAGCATTTTTGATGGTTGAATATATTGGTATTCCTTACATTGAAGTTATAAAACATGCTTTTATTCCAGCTGTTATTTCATATATTGCGCTTCTATATATCGTTCATTTGGAAGCTGTTAAAAATAATATGAAAGTAATTCCAAAAAATAACATTATTGAAAGACCAATAATTTTAAAATTAATCAGAACCGCTATTATTATTTCATCAATAATAATATTATCAGGTATAATTTATTATTTATTTAATTTTATTAAGTCAGTAATTCCTGGATATACATTACTTTCAGCTTGTTTGATTGTGGCAGCTGCATATTTTTTCCTATTAAAAATAGCATCAGAATATGGACCATTAGAAGTTGAGCATGAAATTAAAAAATTACCTGAACTGGCTCCAACAGTAAAATCTGGTTTACATTTTATATTACCTATAGCTGTGTTAATTTGGTGTTTAATGGTTGAAAGATTGTCACCTGGATTATCTGCTTTTTGGGCAACTGTATTTATGATTTTTATTATTTTAACTCAAAATATCATTATTAGTTACTTCAAAAACCAATTAGATCTTAATAAAGAATTTAAATTATCATTAGCAACATTCATAGATGGCATGATAACCGGTGCTAAAAACATGGCAGCTATCGGTATTGCAACTGCTGCAGCTGGGATAATAGTTGGTAGTGTTACACAAACAGGTATTGGTGCCAAAATGACAGAATTAGTAGCTCTTATAGCTGGTGATTCAGTTATGTTAATGTTAATCTTAACAGCATTAATTTGTATTATTTTGGGTATGGGGCTACCTACAACCGCAAATTATATTGTAGTTTCGAGCTTAATGGCAACTGTGATTGTTGAACTTGGTAAACAAAATGGCTTAATAGTACCTTTAGTAGCAGTTCATTTCTTTGTGTTTTACTTTGGTATAATGGCAGATGTTACACCTCCTGTCGGATTAGCATCATTTGCAGCTGCCGCAGTTTCTGGAGGAGATCCAATTAAAACTAGTTTCCAAGCATTTCTTTACAGTACAAGAACAATGATTTTACCATTTGTTTTTGTATTTAATAATGAGCTTTTACTTATTGGAGTTGATGGACTTTGGGATAGTTTTTTAATTTTCATTACAGCATCATTTGCAATCCTTATTTTTTCTGCTGGTTCTCAAGGTTACTTTATAGTTAGAAGCAAATTATCAGAGTCAATTGTACTTATAATAATTTCATTAACATTATTTGTTCCATCTTTTTGGATTAACAAGTTTAAACCACCTTTTGCCGAATATCCTGTATCTCAATTAGAACAACTTCTCAATGAAGGTCATAATGAAGTTAGGTTAAAAGTAAGAGGTGAAGACTTTATTGGTGATGAAAAGAAATTTGTTGTTGATATTAAATTTGATGAAAATTTAGTAGGCAATGCAAAACTTAGTAAATATGGTATGAATCTTTATGAAAATGATGATCAGTTTTTTATAGATTATGTCACATTTGCGAGCCAAGCTGAAAAAGATGGATTAGCTTTTGATTTTGAAATAACCAATTTATTTTTAGCTCAAGAGCAACCTGGAAAAATAGTTGTATATATTCCAGCATTAATTATACTAGCTTTTATTGCATCATTTCAATATTCACGTCGTAAAGAGGAAAATAATGTATAATAACATACTATACCCAGTTGATATTTTTGAAGAATCTTCATGGAAGAATTCACTTCCAATTGTAAAGGAATATTGTTCAACATTTAATGCTACATTACATATAATGACAGCTATTCCCGATTACGGTATGTCACTAGTATCTCAATATTTCCCGAAAGGATCAATTGATACACTTGTTGATAAAACTCAAAAAGCTCTCCATGAGTTTGTTGATAATGAAATTAAAAGTAAAAAAATTAAAATTGGTAATATTATCGTAAGTAAAGGAGGTGCTGTATACCAATCAATTATTGACACAGCTGAAAGAATTGATTCTGACCTTATTATGATTCCTGCTCACCGACCAGATCTTACTGATTATCTTTTAGGTCCAAATGCTGCAAAAGTTGTTAGACACTCTAAGATTTCAGTTCTTGTAATGCGATATTAAAAACAATATTTAAATGTCATTTGAACAAATCAAGCCGCATTTAAATAATGTATCAGATCAAGTTAATAAGTTCTTAAGAAACAAATTTTCTGAGTTTGATTATATAAAACTTTCTGAGTTTGTTAATATAGTAGAATATGGAGTTATAGGATCCGGTAAAATGATCCGACCTTTTCTTACTTGTATCATTGGTGAGGCAATTACTCAAAATCCAAAAGATATAATAAAAATTGCTGCTGCAGTTGAACTAATTCATTGTTATTCCTTAATTCATGATGATCTTCCTGCAATGGATAATGATGATATGAGAAGAGGTAAACTTTCAACTCACAAAGCTTTTGGCGAAGCAAATGCAATATTAGCTGGTGATACTATACAAAGCTTGGCATTTGAGATCTTATCAGAAATCGATAACCCAAACACAGTAAAGATAATTAATTTATTTGCTAAGGCAATTGGTACAAATGGTTTAGTAGGTGGGCAATTTCTAGATTTGAATTTTGAAGGCAGTAAAGATGTTGATTTTGATCTAGTTAATACAATTATCTCGAAAAAAACTGCAGCATTAATTGAAATTGCTTGTACTTTACCTATATATTTGGATAAAAGATATGAAGATTATCTAGATAATATTTCAAGTTTTGGTAATAATTTTGGTATAGCTTATCAAATTACTGATGACATATTAGATGCTAAGGGAGACTCTCGAAAAATGGGTAAAAATACTTTAAAAGATGCTGAAAAAGGCAAACCTAATATTTTAGCCATTATGGATATTCATAAGGCCTCAGACCTTGCTAATCAACTTATTGAAAATGCTAAGGCTAATATCGCTATTTTAGAAGAAAAAGCCGAGCCATTAATAATTCTTACTGATTATTTGCTAAACAGAGATAATTAGCAAATTACACAACATGAAGCTTGTGATAGATTAATTGATCTTGCTCTATTTGTTTGATTTACAAAATTAACCTCTTGTAAATTTACTGCATCATCCTCAATTGCACCGACTACTTGTGAAGATCCAGAATTCTTAACAGCTTCTAACAAATCATTCATTTTTTTATCTTTTAATGTTTCAAATTTTTCCGAAACTTGACCAAGAAAATTGTTTTTGTAGAATTCAAATAATTTATCACCCATTGCATTTGGTATTTGCGCTAATTTGAATTTTGCTTCAACTAAACCATGTCTTGTTATAAGCTCTGGTACTCGAACAATTAGCTCAGCTTTTTGAACTGTCTCACCAAACTCTGTATAGTCATTAAAAATATTTTTAATAGTAAGTGGCACAGTATCATATTGATAATTATCTTTGAAATATTGAAATATCGTGTCAAATGTACTTTTAGACTTTGTGTCGTTTGCTTTATATGGCAAACATTTATTTTCAAACGTTATATCACAAACAACATGACATATTTCATGCATTAAAATCGACAATACTGAATGACCATGTGATGACGCCCCTACGATAATTTGTTTACCTAGAATAGCTACTCCTGTCATTTTTTTGCCTTGAGAATTCCTATATAATGAATATGATTTACGGTTATTAAGATCAAGTTTAATTGCAGAATCTGGATCTAATGAGAAGAGATTTAATAAAGGCGCAACCGTCTCAAAACTCTCGTTATCAACTGGTTGTAATGGTTTCTCATCATCATAAGCATCTAAATCTAGTTTTGAGAACTGACTAGCAAAAAGAAAATTATAAAAATAATGAGCATCTAACTCTGAAGCACGACAATGAATTGGATAAAGCTGGGTTTT
>JADHOX010000040.1 GCA_016778805.1 Rickettsiales bacterium | reverse complement strand
ACTGATAAAACGCCAACAAATATTGCTTCATTTGAAGCTGAAATATTTAAGTTATGTGATCGTATAAGTGATAGCTATGTTAAAAAGCATTTCTTAAACTTTTTTAAACAAAAATTCTTTGAATATGGAAGATGGGCTAAGCCTAAATCATTTGATAATCATAAATCTTTGCCCAAAATTTCCGACAAAAAACAAACTGAAATATATAAATTAGAGCAGCAAATATTATATTTCGTATTAAGCAATTATAACTTACTAGCTCTTTCTGACTATCAGCAAGAGGTTTGCGACCTTGAGTTTTCATATCAAAGCCTTGATGAGAGTCTAAAATTATTTCAGGATAATATTGAAAAAATTCAGGAGTTTGAAAGTAAAGATTATCGAAGTTGGTTAGTGACGTTTTTGAAGCGTTTTTCTGAATTAGAGTCAAAATATATAAAGCTGGAAATTGATAATTACGATAAAAATAATGCTTATTCTTCTTGGCAGAAGATGCTAAAACTTTACTTTTTAGCAAATATCCGTAAAGAGTATGAAGCATTAGTTGTTAGTGATCAAGAGTCTGACGTAAAGCGTGCACAAACTTTACTCGCTCAGATAGCTAGCTTACAAAATGAAATAAATAACTTTTAATAAAATTTATTAAATCTCAATGTCAATGAAGCAAAAAAAAGTTTATAAACATGATTCAAATTCTTTGGAGTCAATAGTTAAGAAATTAATAATTAGAGGAAAAAGAGTTGGCTTTCTTACTTACTCGGAGATAAATGACTCTTTGCCTAATGAGGCTGTTTCAACAATTGAAAGAGTGGTTAATACTATTATTGAGTCTGGTGTTAAGCTTTTGTCAGAGCAGGAAGAAGCTGCGCAAAATGAGAATGCTAAAGAAACATTGCATGAAGCAAGTGAAAATGATGATCCAGTTCATTTGTACCTTAAGTCTATGGGTGGTGTTCACTTATTAACCCGTGAAGAAGAAATTGAGATTGCAAAAAAAATTGAGAGTGGTCGTAAAGTTATGATCACATCATTATGTTCGTGCCCATATGCATTGCGTGGCATGATGACAATGTATGATGATATCGTTAATGAAGAGAAGTTATTGCGAGATGTAATTGATTTAGATGCTACTTACTCAAATAAATTCGGTGGCTTTGATGATGTTTCTGATGACACAAATAAGGAAGATTCTGAAGAAGATGAATTCGAAGAAGATGATGATGAGGATTCTGATGAAGAGGATTTCGATGAAATGTATGATAGTGAAGGTGGTTTATCACCAACTATCATGGAAAAAGCCTTAATGCCATATATTTTAGAAGAATTTTCTAAAATTGCTAATATCTGTACCAATATTTTAACTGTTCAAGAAGATAGGTTCTACAATGCAATTGAAGGCGTTGCTGATGATAAAAGAACAATTGAGAGATTATCAAAATTAAATGATGATTTAATTGCTGTAATTGAAGAAATTTATTTTAATCAAATCTTTATCGAAAATCTAATCGAAAAAGTTTATGAATTTAACAAGAGCCTTAGAAAGCTTGAAAGTAGTTTTTTACAATTGGCAAAATCTGCTAAAATTTCACGTGAAGATTTTTTAAAAAAATATGTTTCCAATGAAATTAAAGAAAATTGGTTTGAAAGTTTATCAGCAACTAAAGACAAAAAATGGATTTCTCTTTATGAAGAAGAAAAAGAGGAAATAGATGATATCAGATTGCAAATTACTCAGATAGCCAAAACCGTTGGTTTAAACATAGTCGAATTTAAGGATTTAGTTGCCAGAGTTCAAAAGGGTGAAAGAGAGTCGGCTTTAGCAAAAAGACAAATGATTGAAGCCAATCTTAGATTAGTAATATCGATAGCTAAAAAATATACAAATCGTGGTTTGCAATTTTTAGATCTTATTCAGGAAGGAAATATTGGTTTGATGAAAGCTGTTGATAAGTTTGAATATAGACGTGGATACAAGTTTTCTACATATGCAACATGGTGGATCAGGCAAGCTATTACTAGATCAATTGCGGATCAATCCAGAACAATAAGGATTCCTGTTCATATGATTGAGACCATAAATAAAATTGTTAGAACTTCTAGGCAAATGGCTTTGGATTTAGGTCGTGAACCAACTAATGAGGAGCTTGCTAAAAAGCTTTGTATCCCGGTTGAAAAAATTAGAAAAATCATGAAGATTGCCAAAGACCCTCTTAGTCTTGAAAATCCAGTTGGTGATGATGAAGAGTCAACAATTGCTGATTTTATTGAAGATAAAAATGCAGTTTCGCCATTGAACGCAGCATTGCATAGCAATTTAAAAGATATCACTACAAGAATTTTATCTAGTTTAACTCCAAGAGAAGAAAGAGTTCTTAGAATGAGATTTGGAATTGGGATGAATACTGATCATACTCTTGAAGAAGTAGGTAAACAATTTTCTGTAACTAGAGAAAGAATAAGGCAAATTGAAGCTAAGGCTCTTAAAAAATTACGTCATCCAACAAGGTCAAAGAAATTAAAAGCTTTTTTAAATGATTAAATGCTTATTAGTGCCAAAAGAGTTGTAATAAAAATAAGAAATTTGAAGTTGTGAGTTTCTATTAATATAAATTTTGTCTTAGTTTTAGACATGCCAAATAAAGATAAATAGACTTTACAACTTTTCTTTTCTGCTTTAGTTAAAATCTGATCTAACAAACAGGATTGTTTAAAACTTAATTATTAAAAAGAATATATTATGTCCTCTAAAGAAATTTTAGTGCCTCAGCTTGGAGAATCAGTAAGTGAAGCTTCTATAGCGGCTTGGCATAAAAACGAAGGTGATGCAGTTCAAGTTGATGACTTATTGGTTGAGCTTGAAACTGATAAAGTAACTCTTGAAGTTAATGCTCCTGCTACAGGGGTTTTGTCAAAAATATCAATCGGTGAAGGTGAAACTGTTGAAGTAGGTAATTTATTAGGTTTGGTTGAAGAGGGAGCTCAAGCTTCATCAGAAGCTCCTACAGTTTCAAAAGAGGCTTCTGCTGAGACTAAAACTGCTAGTTCTGCAAAGGTTGCTCCATCTGCAAAGAAGATTTTAGCTGATAATAATATTGATTCATCTTCTGTTTCTGGAACTGGTAAAGATGGTTTGGTTACCAAAGGAGATGCTCTTAATTCCATAGCGTCAGCATCTAGTTCTGTACAAGCTAGTTCATCTCAAAATGTAGCGATATCTGCAGATAGAGAGAAACGAGTTAGAATGTCTAGATTAAGACAAAGAATTGCACAAAGATTAAAAGATTCTCAAAATACAGCAGCTATCTTATCAACTTTTAATGAAGTTGATATGAAGCCAGTTATGGATCTTAGAAAAAAATACCAAGATAAATTTATTAAAGCTCATGATGTAAAATTGGGTTTTATGTCATTATTTGTTAAAGCTGCTGTTAATGCTTTGAAATCAATTCCAGCTGTTAATGCTGAAATTGCCGGTGATGAAATTATCTATAAAAATTATTATGATATTGGTGTTGCTGTTGGTACCGACCAAGGTTTAGTTGTTCCTGTTGTCAGAAATGCTGATCAATTGTCTCTTGCTGGTATTGAAAAGGAAATAGCAGCTCTTGCCGTTAAAGCTAAAAATGGTAAGCTTACTATGGAAGAATTGACTGGTGGTACTTTTACAATTTCAAATGGTGGGACATATGGTTCATTACTTTCGACTCCAATAATTAATCCTCCACAATCAGGAATTTTAGGTATGCATAATATTGTTCAAAGACCTGTCGCAATTGATGGAAAAGTTGAAATTAGACCAATGATGTATCTCGCTCTTTCATATGATCATAGAATTATTGATGGAAGTGAAGCTGTTACTTTTCTTGTAAAAATTAAGGAGTTTCTAGAAGACCCAGCTAGATTGTTGCTAGATATATAATTTAAATAGGGCGGTCTATATGATCGCCTTTTTCACGTATAAAATAAATTTTTAAATTAAGCTTATGGAAAATTTTGATGTTGTTGTAATTGGTGGAGGCCCTGGTGGTTATGTTGCTGCTATTAAGGCAGCTCAATTAGGATTAAAAACTGCCTGTGTTGAAAAAAGAGGTACTCTTGGTGGTACTTGTCTTAATGTTGGTTGTATCCCATCAAAGTCATTACTAGAGTTTTCTCATCATTTTCATGATGCTGCTCACAATTTTTCTGAGTATGGAATAGAGGTTGCAAAGCCGAAATCTAATATAGCAAAGATGATGAATAAAAAAAATGAAATCATCAAAGGTTTGACTCAGGGGATTGAAGGGTTATTCAAAAAAAATAAAGTTACCTATTTTAAAGGTTTCGGAACTATTGTTAATCCAAATGAGGTAACTATAAATAATGATGGTCGTGACCAAAATATTAAAGCTAAAAATATTATTATTGCGACAGGTTCAGAAGTAACTCCTCTTCCTGGTGTTGAAATTGATGAAGAGGTAATTGTTTCTTCAACTGGTGCATTATCGCTTAAAAAAGTTCCAAAGAAAATGATTTTAATTGGTGCTGGTGTTATTGGTTTAGAGCTTGGTTCTGTTTGGTCAAGGCTTGGCGCAGAGGTTGAAGTTATCGAGTTTGCTGACGCTATTTGCCCAACTATGGATAAAGATATATCTAGAGGTTTTAAAAAGATTTTAGAGTCACAAGGTTTTAAATTTCATCTTAAAAGAAAAGTTACAGCTGCTAAGAAAACAAAATCTGGAGTTGAGCTTACTGTAGAAGATAGTCAAGGCGGTAATAGTTCAACTATGAAGGCTGATGTTGTATTAGTTGCAATTGGAAGAAGGCCTTATGTCGAAGGGCTTGGCCTTGTTGAAGCTGGCGTTGAGCTGAATGAGCGCGGGTTTATTAAAATTAATGATAAGTTTCAAACATCTGTTCCAAATATTTATGCTATTGGTGATGTTGTTCCTGGTCCAATGCTTGCTCATAAAGCTGAAGATGAAGGTGTAATTGTTGCTGAGATAATTTCTGGTCAATCAGGTCATATTGATTATAATTTGGTTCCTTCTGTTGTTTATACATATCCTGAAATTGCTTCAGTTGGACAAACTGAGGCTGAGCTTAAAGCAGCTGGAGTTGAGTATAATTCTGGAAAATTTTCTATGATGGCAAATTCAAGGGCTAGAGCAACGGCATCAGATGAAGGTTTTGTTAAGATTTTAGCCTGTAAAAAAACTGATAAATTATTAGGTTGTCATATTATTGGTCGTGAGGCTGGTAATCTTATTCATGAAGCTGTAATTGTTATGGAGTATGGGGGTTCTTCTGAAGATCTTGCTAGAGTATGTCATGCTCACCCTACATTAAATGAAGCATTAAAAGAGGCCGCGTTAGCAACTTATGACAAAGCTATACATTCATAGTACAAAAATAAAATTCTAATCCATGAGCGTAAGATTCGAATCTTACGTTTATGTTTTTTTTAATTTTTGAATATTTATTTACTAGTTTTAGTTTTCAAATTTTAATTTTATATCTTCTTGATTCTCTATTTATCAATTACTTGAACTTTTGCAGGCTCTGTTGTATGTTGTTTTTCGTAAAAGTTTTACCTAAATATTATGATCCCTAGATATTCCAGAGAAGAAATGACCAAAATATGGTCTGATGAAAATAAATATAAAATATGGTTTGAAATTGAAGCATATGCTTGTGAAGCATTAGCAAAACAAGGTGTAATTCCAGAAGCCGCTGTAAAAGAAATTTGGGATAAGGGTAGTTGGAATGTTGATAAAATTAATGAAATAGAAAAAGTAACTAAACATGATGTAATTGCTTTCTTAACAAATTTAGCTGAATCAATTGGGGAGTCATCAAGATTTGTTCATCAAGGTATGACATCTTCAGATGTATTAGACACAACTCTTGCAGTTCAACTGAAGCAAGCATCAGAATTACTACTTGCTGATTTGGATAAGCTTCTTGAAGTTTTAAAAAGAAGAAGTTTTGAATATAAAGACACAATTTGCATGGGAAGGTCTCATGGTATTCATGCCGAGCCTGTTACTTTTGGTTTAAAGCTTGCAGGTTATTATGCAGAATTTAAGAGAAATAGAGATAGATTAGTTTTAGCAAAGGATGAAATTGCAACATGTGCTATTTCTGGAGCTGTTGGAACTTTTGCTAATATTGATCCATTTGTACAAGAGTATGTTGCTGAGAAGTTAGGGCTTAAATCTGAGACAATTTCTACTCAAGTGATACCAAGAGATAGACATGCTGTTTTCTTCTCTACTTTAGGAGTGATTGCATCCTCAATTGAAAGATTAGCTGTTGAAGTAAGACATTTACAAAGGACCGAAATGTTGGAGGCTGAAGAATTCTTTTCTAAAGGACAAAAAGGTTCGTCAGCAATGCCTCATAAAAGAAATCCTATATTAAGTGAAAATTTAACTGGTCTTGCGAGAATTGTCAGAGGTTATGTCACCCCAGCACTTGAAAATGTAGCTTTGTGGCATGAGCGTGATATTTCTCATTCTTCAGTTGAAAGAATGATTGGTCCGGATAGCACCGTAACTCTTGATTTTGCACTTGTTAGAACAATAAATATGATGGATAACTTGCTTGTTTATCCTGAAAATATGCAAAAGAATTTTGATAAATTAAATGGTTTGATTTTTTCTCAAAGAGTACTTTTAGCTTTAACTCAAAAAGGAGTTTCAAGAGAAGATGCTTATAAATTGGTGCAAAGAAATGCAATGCAGGTTTGGAGTGATAATAAAAATTTTCAAGAATTATTAAAATCAGATTCCGAAATTAATAAAAGTTTAACTAATCCTGAAATCGATGATTTATTTGATCTTAGTTATCATACAAAAAATATCGATCATATTTTTGCATCAGTTTTTGAAGATAATACGGTTAATATCGAGGAGATAAAACAATATAAATAGGGTTATGTTTGATAATTTAAGTAAGAATATCGGAGATGCTTTTAAGGGCTTAAGAGGTTTAAGAGTAATAAAAGAATCTCATCTTGAAGAAGTAGTTGTCAAAATTAGAATGGCGCTTTTAGAAGCTGATGTTGCGCTTGAAGTTGTTGAAGAGTTTGTTGCAAGAGTAAAATTTCAATCTCTTGGAGAACGTGTTGTTAAGAGCGTTTCTCCTGAGCAAATGTTTGTTAAAATTGTTCAAGATGAAATTGTTAAGCTTCTTGGAGAAGGAGATGAAAATTTAAATTTTCAAAGTAATGGATTATCAGTCATTTTACTCGTTGGATTACAGGGTACTGGTAAAACTACCTCAGCTGCTAAGCTAGCTAGATTTCTTTCTGACAAACAAAATAAGAAAGTTCTAACCGCATCTCTTGACAGCTATCGACCAGCTGCAAAAGAGCAGCTAAAAATTATGTCTGAGAAAGCTGATGTTGAGAGTCTTGAATATGATGAAAAAGAGAAGCCTGAGAAGACAGCAAAACGTGCATTAAAATTTGCTAAAAAGAATAGTTTTGATGTTTTGATTCTTGATACAGCAGGGCGATTATCAATTGATTCGGAGTTAATTGATGAGGTTAAAAAGATCAAAAAGTTAACTGACCCAATTGAAACATTATTGGTTGCAGATAGTTTATCTGGTCAGGATGCCGTTAATACTGCAAAGATTTTTAATAAAGAAACAGCTTTAACAGGTTTGATTCTGACAAGATTAGATGGTGATCAAAGAGGCGGAGCATGTTTGTCAATGAAGTATGTGACTAGGCTCCCAATAAAGTTTCAAGGTTATGGTGAAACAATTAAAGATTTTGATTTATTTTATCCTGATAGGGTTGCTTCAAGGATTCTTGATATGGGAGATATTGTTTCTTTTGTTGAGAAGGCTGAAGCTGTTGTTTCTCAACAAGAAGCAGAAGATTTGCAGAAAAAGTTAGCTAAAGGTAGGTTTGATTTAGATGATCTGTTAAAGCAAATTAAGACTATGAAAAAAATGGGAGGAATGTCTTCTTTGCTTTCTATGATGCCTGGTGCAGGAAAAATTAAAGAAATTATGGCTACTCAAGGAATTGATGAAAAGGCTATTGTTCATCAAGAGGCTTTGATTCTGTCAATGACAAAGTGGGAACGTCAAAATCCTGAAAAGTTATCTTCATCACGTAAAAGAAGGATTGCAAAGGGTGCCGGTTTAAAAATGGTAAATGTAAATCAGCTTTTGAAAAAATTTAAAGATATGCAGAAAATGACCAAAAAATTTGGTAATATGGATCAGTCGCAAATGTCTGCAATGATGGAGCAGATGCAAGGTAAACCAGGTGGTTTTTAGATCAGTTCTAAATATCTAACTTTGTTGAAATTATAGCATGATCTGACGGGCTTTTTATACCTCTAGTTTCTTTATGAATGTCAGCTGATATAAGTTTGTTTTTTAGATCCGGTGAAAGCCAAATATGGTCAAGTCTTCTGCCTCGATCAGATTTTAACCAGTCTCTTGCTCGGTAACTCCACCAGCTATAAAGTTTTTTTTCAAGGTCGACAAATTCGCGGTGACTATCGATCCAATTTGCTGATTTCTTCATATTCATTAGTTTTTCTATTTCAATTTCTGTATGAGATACAACATTAGCTAATTGCTTATGGGACCATACATCATTTTCATATGGAGCTATATTAAAATCTCCTAAAATAATCGATTGTGTTTGTTCGTTTGGAAAGATTTTATTAATTTCATCAACAAAATCTAATTTATGAGCAAATTTTTCATTTGAGTTTCGATCAGGTATATCTCCACCAGCTGGAATATAGAAATTATGAATAGTTAAGTTATTTTTAAGTTTTACGCCAATATGTCTTTTATCATCTCGATTTAGCATATTGAAGCCAAATTCTTCAATAAAAGGAATCTTTGAAATTATAGCAACGCCGTTATAAGATTTTTGTCCACAGAAATAAACATTTTCATATCCAGCTTCTTTTATTGGTTTCAAAGGAAAAAATTCGTCTGCGGTTTTAGTTTCTTGTAAACATATGACATCAAACTTATATTTTTTAAGACATTCTTTAAGGTTATCAATTCTAAGTCTGACAGAATTTATATTCCAAGAAGCAACAGTAATGGACATTATAAATTAGATATTGCTTGTTTAATGTCTGTGATTAAATCTTCAGGTTCTTCTAAGCCAATAAAAAGTCTTATTAGATAGTTATTGTTGTTGTTGACAGATTTGCTGTTAATTGACTTATAAAACATTACTAAGCTTTCATAACCACCCCAGCCATAGCCAATTTGAAAATATTGAAGGTTCTCAACAAATTTTATGGCTTGTTCACGCGTAATATGTTCTTTAAAATAAAAGGAGAAAAGTCCTGAAGCGCCCGTGAAATATTTTTTAAATCTTTCATGATATTTGCTTGATTCTAAAGCGGGATATAAAACTTCAGCAATTTCCTCTTGTTGTTCAAGCCATTTTGCGACAATCAAACTATTTTGAAAATGTTGGTTCAGTCTTATTTTTAAGGTTCTTATTCCTCTTTGTATAAAGTAGCAATCCCTTGGACTAACATGAAGACCAAGATACTTATACTGGTTTTTAATTGCTGTATTGTATTTTTCGCTATTAGTAACAATGCATCCCATTACAACATCTGAGTGACCAGAAAAAAACTTTGAACAAGATTGAATTACAATATCTGCACCATGATCTAAAGGTTTAAAAAAATAACCTCCAGAATATGTATTATCAAAAATTGAAATTATATTGTGTTTTTTACATGTAGAAATAATTGATTCAATATCATCTATTTCAAATGTTTGGGATGCTGGTGACTCTAAGAATATAGCTTTTGTATTAGGTTTTATATATTCAGTTATATCGCATTCACTATCTGATGGGTAATAATCAAACTCAATGTTAGCTTTAGTCAAAAATTGCGATGCAAAAATTCTTGTAGGCTCATATGCAAGATTTGGAAGTAAAATGTGATCATTAGCTGAAACACACCCTAATATTGCCGTCGTAATACTTGAAAGGCCAGAAGGGCATAAAGTTGCATATATGCCGTTTTCGATAACTTTTATTAAATCTTCTAAGTGACGGGTAGTTTGTGTGCCATGCCTTCCATAAGCAATTTCAGCTTCATCAATTTCTTTTAAGGTCCTAAATACCAGTGATGATGAAGCGTAAATAGGAGCGTTAATTGTATTATGATGCTCAAAAGGTTTTCTTCCCGAGTGAAGAATTTTGGTATTATTAGCCATATCTAGACCTTAAAAATTAAAAACAAAATTATGCGTTTTGATCTAATTTCTTAAATGGTATAGGTTTTTTAGCTTCATTATAAATTATGTTTCCTCCTTCATCTTGTGCAGCAATGTATGAACCGTGCTGGCCAATATATTTAACAGGTTTAACAACTTTGCCGTTATAGGTTTTAGCAACGGCAGCTTTTCTGGCGTTTGGATTATTTTTTGAAATAGCCATAATTTCATCCTCAAAATGTATTATAGAAACGTTGCAACATAAATCATGACAAGTCAAAATGCAAGTTTAATTAGAGTGTTAGAATGAAGAATTTAATTGATTGAATCAATAAATACAAATTAATAACTTATATTGCAATATTAGTTTGCTTATCATTCCTTTCAAAATCATCATTTTTTTTGTGATCAGCGCTGATTTTATATGCTTTTTTTAGACAATAAGATAAAATCATAATCATGAAAGCTGCAATAGGAAGAGATGACATATAGTTAAAAGAGTTATCATCTTTATTATTTGCAGTTTTTGGACAATCTAGTTGTTCGAATTGATATTCGTTTTTCTGGCTCCTTATTTCCAAGTGATATGGATATTGATTGCTGTGATTTCGATATTCCCAAGCAGTTTTATTTTCGCAATCTAATGCTAATTGGTTTGTTGAATATTTTTTTAATATATTAATAGCTTGATGATCATCTGATTTTGATGCAATATGTAATAATGTTTCACCATTATTGTAATGCGTATTTGGATTTGCACCTAATTTTAACAATTTGTCTAAAATATGATAACTCTTCTTT
>JADHOX010000039.1 GCA_016778805.1 Rickettsiales bacterium | reverse complement strand
ATAGAAATTCTATGATTAAAATCAGGAAATTTGGCAAAAACCCTTAACATGTCCTGCATCAATACCCCTCGACCAGGACCTAACTCAATAATCTGTAATTTATCATCCGAATTTATAAAATAATTTAAACAATATAAAGCTATTACCTCACCAAAACATTGAGAGATTTCTGGACTAGTTACAAAATCTCCTGATTTACCAAAAGGGTTCATAACATTATAATATCCAGACTCATTATCAAAAAGACAGAACTGCATAAATTCTGCCACTGAAATTGGTCCATTAATTGCAATATGATTTTGGATTTTTTTAGCTAAATCAGCCATTCAATTTATAATTTTGTAAAATAATTATCTTTTTTCACTATCATAAAAATGCCTAGCAGAATCATCGGTAAAGAAAGTAATTGCCCCATTGTTACAAACGAAAATAAATACCCAATATGTTGATCAGGTATTCTAAAAAACTCGACAATAATCCTTGAAACTCCATAACAAATTAAAAAACTTGCAGCTAATCTTCCAGGTTGTTGCCTTACTGATTTTTGTCTAACTAAAATAAATAATATTAAAAATGTCACTACACCTTCAAGAGCTGCTTCATAGAGCTGGCTTGGATGCCTTGGCACCATTCCACCTCTTGGAAATACAACTCCAATTATTGCATCGGTTTCTTTACCAAATAATTCACCATTTATAAAATTTGCAACTCTTCCTAAACATATTCCAACTGGTGTTGCACATGCTAAGAAATCCATATTTCGTAAAAAGCCATTTTTTTCTTTTCGACTATGAAAATATACACCAAGTGTAAATCCTATTAATCCTCCGTGAAATGACATACCTCCTTGCCAAATATAAAAAGCCTCGATTGGATATGATAAAAAATAAGGTAAATTATAAAAGATGACATAACCAAATCTTCCGCCAAGTATTATGCCCAAAACAACTTTAAAGGTTAAATCATCTAACTGTTTTTTTGAGAAAAGCTTAAGGTCATATTTTTTTTCTAAGTATGACATATAAAAAATACCGAAAACAATACCTACAATATATGCAAGTGAATACCATTTTATTGCGACAGGTCCAATTACAATGAAATTCGGATCAAAATTTGCTATAAACATTTTAAATCTTAATTTTTGACTGAGGATAGAAAAATATTATTAGAAATCAATTTTCTAATTTTTTGATGGATAAATGAAGGTTAAAGATATAGAAGATATACACAGAATTTATGAGGTAAACAATTGAGAAAGAGATTCTTTAAAAATTTTGCCATAAGCCTGTTGTTTCTGCCTAATATCTTATTTGCAGAATATAGTGATATTATAAATAAACAGGATTTAAACTGTTTAAAATCTGTCAATTCTTCTATAAAACTAGAAAATTACACTGATGCATTATTAAAGGCTAAAAAATGTAAGGATGAAGATATCAGATTGTTTACTCAATGGATCATCATTAACAAAGAAGATTATTTCTCATTAAATAGCCTTTTGAATTATAAGTCATTTACCCAAAATATAATTTTACCAAAAAACTTTAATACCCGAATTTATAATGCATCTTTACAGAATGATGTAGATCCAAATATGCTTAATTATGAATCAATAGGTATCAATGCATATGATTTAGAGATATTAGAAAAATATTTAGATTTTCAGACAAATAATCCAAACTTCGAAGATATTGATAAAAATTCACTTATCAAAATGAGTTGGCACAAAGGTCGACATAATTTTCAAAACTTAAA
The DNA here is from genome assembly GCA_016778805.1 of Rickettsiales bacterium. Lineage (GTDB taxonomy): Bacteria > Pseudomonadota > Alphaproteobacteria > Rickettsiales > JABIRX01 > JADHOX01. The sequence continues at coordinate 9,325 of JADHOX010000039.1, read as the reverse complement.
AAGCTTTCTCGATTATTACAAAAATAATCTAAATGAAAATGATATCATAATGAAAACAAATCAATATCTTAGTAATGGAGATATTAAAACAGCAAATTTTCTTGGCGGTTATATAAGAGATAAAGATTACAAGAAGCTTCTAAAGGCGATAACTTATCTAAGTAAAAACTATAGATCATCTATTTCGATGGTGCAAAAAGTTCCAGTTAAATATCAAACAGATGAAAATCTTATTTATTACTTAGCAAGATATTACAACTCAAAAAACCAAGATGCTAAAGTTACCAAACACATATTAGCGCTAAAGCAAAACCTTAAAAATCCAAAAAGATTTACAAAAATAAAAGTTAGAAATTCTCGTTATCACATAGAGCATCAAAATTATGATACAGCTTATGATATTTTAGATAATCATCAAGTTGAACCTGGCACAGCTCAATATGCAGAGCTTGAATGGCTTTCTGGCTGGATAAGTCTTAGATTTAAGAATGATCCAGATTCAGCCCTGATTCACTTTAAAAATATGTATGAGAATGTTGGCTATTCAATTAGTTTATCAAGAGCATCATATTGGCTTGCCAGATCATATAAAGCTCTTGGAGATAATTTATCAGCTAAGAAATGGTTTAAGATAGCAAGCTCATTTAGCACAACATATTATGGACAGATGGCTTTAGTTGAAGATACCCAATATCGAGATATTCAATTACCAAAGATCTTGCCATATGATAAAAGTACTTTGAGACTTCAAGTTCAAAAAAATCTTGCCCTTAAATTTGCATTATATTTTCAATATCTTGGTTATAATAAAGAAGCTTATAAATTTGCAAAATTTGTTATTGAAGAGAATAATAATCATGAAAAATTATTTATATATTTAGCAATCTTTAAGGAAACAAATAATCGAAACCTCATCTCTAAAATTGCTCGATATGCCACAAGAAAAAATGTAATAACAGCTGCAAATTATCCAATAATTGAAGATGTAGAATTTAAGAACAAATCATTAGCTTTTGCTATTATCAAGCAAGAAAGTGGTTTTAATGATAAGGCAATTAGTAATAAGGGAGCAATAGGCTTTATGCAATTAATGCCTGCAACAGCAAGAGATGTATCAAGAAGACTAAAGCTTCGATATAGTTATAAGAGATTACGTAATGATCAAAAATATAATTTAGAACTTGGTAGTTATTACATAAATCAGCTTTTAAATAAATTTGATAATTCATACATTCTGGCTGTTGCCTCATATAACGCTGGCCCTAATAATGTAAAAAAATGGATTAAGCGTAATGGTGATGTAAGAGATTACAATGATATTTACGATACAATTGATTGGGTTGAAAAAATTCCATTTCCTGAAACCAGAAATTATGTTCAAAGAATTTTGGAAAATATGATAATTTATCTCCATATCTTAGAAGAAAAAAACTAAAATTGCTTCAAGAACAACCAAAAAGCTAATATTGGCATATTAGCTACAACACAATAGATAATTTTCGCCATTAAAATTGTTATAAACCCATTATTATTAATTCTATATTGAAGGATTATATCATTTTTAAAATCAGAAATAATTTCTTTGCCGATAATAAAATAATTTAAAATGGTTAAAGCAAAGATTATTATCAAAATGTTATTTGCAGTTAAATCATTAAGAATAATCATACAAATCACACAAATAAAAATTATAAATTCCATAATTTTTAAACCTTTCAATAATGACTTAAGATCATAATGTACTATTTTAAGAAGATTCATGGGTAAAATAATTAAGATTAATTTGATTATTTATGACTTTTAAATTCTCTTCATCAGTCGCTAATATCACAATTCCACCTTCTCTTGCTCGAACTTCAATCATATTTTGTAGTTTTTCTTTATATGCTGGCTCCAAATTTTTAAATGGCTGATATAAATACCAAATCGGAGTTGGACGAATTATAAGTCTAAATAATTTAAACTTACAATAATCAGCTTTTGAGAGCTCGGAAATTTTAGTTCCCAGGATATTTCCTAATTGCAAATAACTAATTGCTGTTTCAACTAAAATTTCAGTTTGATAAATTGATGACCAATAAGTTAAATTTTCAAAAACTGTAAGATCTTTTTTTAAACCAGCATTAGTGCCAATGTAGTTGATATCATTCAGATAATTTTTATGTGTAAATTTAATATCATTATTATGAATTGAAATTTTACCAAGATTATTTGAATTCAAAGATAATAATTGTTTAAAAAACTTCTGTAACAGGTCTTGTTTGCCAATGATATTAGTAACCGATGTTTGCAATAAAGTAACAGACAAACCATCAAGATTAATCTTATCATCAATATTAAAAGAAAATTTTTCTAAACTTAACATACACCTTTATTGAAATATTTAATTTGCTAAATCATTTATTGAAATTACACAAACGTAAATTTTGTCAGATAATCTCCATATATCATTGTTAATTAGAATTTAAGTATTAGAAATATCTTTGATTCACGTTTAAGTATAGTTATTAAAATGCCACAAAACTCTTATATAAAAACTTTAGCTGTTGCTGAAACCAATTATCAATTATTCTCATTAAAGAATTTTTTACAAGAGCAGAACTACTCTATTTCAAAACTTCCATATTCGATAAGAATATTATTTGAAAACTACCTAAGATCAGCATCAATAAATGGTGATTTTAATGAAGCTGCTAACAGAGTAAATGATTATCTAAACGCTAAACAAGATGTTGAAGTTGCATATTATCCAGCAAGAATTTTAATGCAGGACTTTACCGGTGTTCCAGCCGTTGTTGATCTAGCTTCAATGCGACAAGCAGTTCTTGATAATGGCGGTGACCCACAAAAAATAAATCCAATTATTCAAGTTGATCTAGTGATAGACCACTCTGTACAAGTTGATTTTTACAAAACTGATTCAGCATTATCAGATAATATAAAAAGAGAATTAGAACGAAATAATGAAAGATATAAATTCTTAAAATGGGGAGGAGCAGCTTTTGATAATTATCGTGCTGTTCCACCTGGAACAGGAATTTGTCATCAGGTAAATTTAGAATATTTAGCTGAAGTTTCTTATGTAAAAGAAATCGATAATAAGAAATTTATCTATCCTGACAGTCTCGTTGGAACTGACTCACACACAACTATGATTAATGGAGTTGGCGTTTTTGGTTTTGGAGTCGGCGGTATTGAGGCAGAAGCCGCAATGCTTGGGCAAGAAGTTTCGATGGTAGTTCCTAAAGTTGTTGGCTTTAAATTAACAGGTGCCCCTGCAGAAGGAGTGACAGCAACTGATATAGTTTTAACAATTTGTGAAAAATTAAGACAGCATGGCGTAGTTGGAAAATTTGTTGAGTTCTATGGGGATGCAGTAAGTAATTTATCACTAGCAGATAGAGCTACAATTTCTAACATGTCTCCAGAATTTGGCGCAACTATGGCATATTTTCCAGTTGATGATGAAACTATTAATTATTTGAGATTAACTGCACGTAATGAAAATATCATTCAAAGAACTGAAGCATATTTTAAAACTCAAGAATTTTGGCGTAATAATGCTGATGAGATAAAATATGATGAAGAATTATTATTTGATTTATCTGCGGTTAAACCATGCTTAGCAGGACCTAAACTTCCTCAGGATCGTGTAACACTTGATAATGTAGATAAGGATTTTGAGGAGAAGTTCGATGTTGATTTAGATAGTAAATTTACTGTTGATAAACAAAATTACCAAATGCAACATGGAGATGTTGTAATTGCGGCAATCACTTCTTGTACTAATACTTCAAATCCATCAGTTATGGTTGCAGCTGGTTTAATAGCCAAAAAAGCCTTAGCAAAAGGTCTAACAATTAAACCATATGTGAAATCATCACTTGCTCCTGGATCTCAAGTTGTAACAGAATATTTAGCTAAAGCTGGTTTAATTGAACCATTATCAGAACTTGGTTTCAAAGTTGTTGGTTATGGTTGTACAACTTGCATTGGTAATTCAGGTCCATTAGATGATGAAATTGAAAAAGTTATATCAGACAATAAAATGATTGTATCATCAGTATTATCTGGAAACCGAAATTTCGAAGGTAGAATACATCCTCTAGTCAAAGCTAGTTATTTAGCTTCGCCTCCACTTGTAATTGCTTATGCATTACTTGGTAATACAAGATCTGATATCACTATAACTCCACTTGGACAAGATCAGGAAGGGAATGATATTTTCTTAAAAGATATATGGCCAAGTAATCAAGAGATTTCTGATTATATTGCTAAATCAATCACTCCTGAAATGTTTAAAGAAAAATATGCTAGTGTATTTGATGGTGATGAAACTTGGCAAAAAATTGATTTCACACCAAGTCAAACTTATCAATTTGATAAGAATAGTACTTATATCCAAAATCCTCCTTTCTTTAGTAATTTAAATGCTAAAACCGACAAGGATATTCACAATGCCAGAATTCTTGCATTATTTGGTGATAATATCACAACCGATCATATCTCACCTGCTGGTGCGATTTCCAAGGAAACCCCAGCTGCATTGTATTTGAAAAACAAAGATATCGCAGTAAAAGATTTTAATTCTTATGGTTCAAGAAGAGGAAATCATGAAGTTATGATGCGTGGAACATTTGCAAATGTTAGAATTAAAAATGAAATGATGCATGGAGAAGAAGGTGGAATGACAATTTTCCAAAATAGTGGCTCATCACAAGAAATGCCAATTTTCGATGCAGCTATGAGCTATCAAGCACTTGCCAAAGATTTAGTGATTTTCGCAGGTAAGAATTATGGTACCGGATCATCAAGAGATTGGGCCGCCAAAGGCAGCAGATTACTTGGTGTAAAAGCCGTAATTGCAGAAAGTTTTGAAAGGATTCATAGATCTAATTTAATTGGTATGGGAGTTTTACCACTTATTTTTAAATCCGATAATCGTTTATCCTTAAATCTTAAAGGTACCGAACTCGTGACAATTCTCGGTTTAAACGATATTAAAGTTGGATCGACAGTAATTGCAAATATTCAATATGCTAATGGAGAAACAAAAGATGTTGAACTTAAAGTTAAAATTGATACTGACGTTGAGCTTCAAAACTACCAAAATGGTGGAATTCTGCAACGAGTTGTCAAAGAAGTAGCTAATCAAAATTAAAAAAGGGCCAAAGCTTATAGCTCGGGCCCTTTTAATATTTAACAGACAATTATCGTAATTTTATACAGTAATATCTTCAAATAATACTGTTGATAGATATCTTTCACCAAAAGATGCTAAGATAAAAGCAATTACTTTTCCTTTATTTTCAGGTCTTTTTGCAATTTCAAGTGCAGCAAAAGCAGCAGCTCCAGATGAAATACCACCAAGAATTCCTTCAACACTTCCAAGTTTTCTTGCTGTATCAACAGCATCAGTATTTGAAACTTGAATAACTTCATCAATAACTGATTTATCAAGAATATCTGGAATAAAACCAGCACCAATTCCTTGAATTTTATGAGGACCAGGTTGTCCACCAGAAAGCACTGGACTATCTTTTGGCTCAACGGCAACAATTTGTACCTTAGGATTATATTTTTTAAGAACTTGTCCAACACCAGTAATTGTACCTCCAGTTCCAACTCCGGCAACTAAGATGTCAATTTTACCATCAGTATCTTTCCAAATTTCTTCTGCAGTAGTTTTTCTATGAATTTCAACATTAGCTATATTTTCAAACTGTTTCATAATAACAGAATTGCTAATTTCTTTGTTAAGCTCTTGCGCTTTTGCAACAGCTCCTTTCATACCAAGAGCGGCTTCAGTAAGGACTATTTCAGCACCATAAGCTTTTAAAAGCTTTCTTCGTTCAATTGACATAGATTCAGGCATAGTCAATATTAAACGATAACCTTTAATTGCAGCAACAAATGCAAGACCGATTCCAGTATTTCCACTAGTTGCTTCTATAAGAACCGTTTCTCCAGCCTTAATTTTTCCTAGTTCTTCAGCTTTCTCTACCATACTTACTGCAATTCTGTCTTTCACAGAATTACTAGGATTATAATATTCTAACTTAGCAGCTACTATATTATCATTTTGGTTAAGTTTTCCTAACTTCACCATTGGGGTTTTACCAATTAATTGGGTTAAATTTTCATGAATTGTCATATTTTCACCTGTGTTTAAGTTTTCTATTTTATAATTGAGAGCTGTCATAACTAACGTTTCTTAAGTTTTTTTTTAACAATCTACTAAAGAAATTACCTTTCTGATTTGGTTTATCAATGTATTTAATCAAACCGCAGGCAATTGTTTCATTAGTAAATTTATCAATTAATAAAAATGATCCTGTATGTTTAGAATCATTAAAATAATCAAATGGTAACTTTGAAGAAAGTTTTAAAGTTGCATCGATTATATCGTTTTGTTTTGCAAACTGAATATCTTTAAGAGATAGATTATCAAGATTAATAGCACCACTAATCGTATCAATTTGAGTATTAACAAAATTATGATTAAGTTTCATTAAATATTCTGGTTTCTGAGATAAATCGGTTTCTTCAGATTTAAACCAAATAAGATGTGCTGATAATTCTTTTTCAAAAGAAGGATTATCTAATTCACCTGTTAATATAGATCCTCGAGCTACATCGATTTCTTTATCTAAAACAATTGCAACAGAATTCCCTATATCAGCCGAATCTGAAGCTTTACCAGCAACAATAATCTCTTTAATTGCTGCTGTCTTCATATTTGGCCAAATTTTAATTTCTTGACCAACTGTTAATTTACCAGAAACAAGTCTTCCAAGCAGATATCTAGCATTAGTGTCATCAGTTTCATCTTTTACAACATTTTGAATAGGAAGTCTTGTGGCAACAAAATTAACTTTTTCTTTGATATTAATTGTCTCCAACAAATCAATGATAGTTCTACCTTGATACCAAGGCATTTTTGTAGAATGATTAACTACATTATCTCCAATCTTAGCTGATATTGGAGTAAAATGTATTTGACTATTCAATAAAAACTTACCTGTTCTAGTGCGATATTCACTAACCATTTCTTGGAATTTAGCTTCATTATAATCCACTAAATCCATTTTATTAACAGCAATAACAAAATGTCTGATTCCAGATAAGTAAGCAATATAGCTATGACGTATAGCTTGCACTTGAAGTGGCTTCGTTACATCTAATAGAATGACAGCAAGATCACTATTAGATGCCGCGACGGCCATATTACGAGTATATTCTTCATGACCTGGGCTATCTGCGATAATAAACTTCCTTCTATCTGTAGTAAAATAACGATAAGCAGCATCGATTGTAATTTTCTGTTCACGCTCAGATTCCAAACCATCGACTAATAGTGAAAGATCGGTAAAATCTTGGTTATATTTTTTACTTAAAGTTTCAACTTCCTTCATATGGTCTTCAAAGACAGCATTACTATCAAATAGTAATCTACCTAAAAAACTTGATTTACCATCATCAACATTTCCCGCGGTTAAAAATTTTAAAATATCGTGACTCATTATTATTCCTTAAAAAATTAAATCTCTTACTGTCTTAATTGGATTATTTAGTTATCATCAATTAAAAATATCCTTCTTTCTTTTTCTTCTCCATTGAAGAACCTGGATCAGCATCAATTAATCTACCTTGTCGTTCTGAATATTTACTTGCTTTGATCTCTTTCAGTATTTCTGTGAGATTAGAAGCTGTTGAATCAATTGCTCCAGTAAGAGGATAGCAACCAAGTGTTCTAAATCTAATTAAACCATTTTTGATTTCTTCACCTTCTTCAATTGGTAAACGCTCATCATCAACCATAATTTTGGTACCAGCTCTTTCAACATATGGCCTTTCTTTAGCAAAATATAATGGTACAATTTCAATTTTTTCATCATGAATATATTCCCAGATATCAATTTCAGTCCAGTTTGATAATGGAAAAACACGCATTGATTCACCAGGCGCAAGTCTTGTATTGAAAATATTAAATAATTCAGGTCTTTGATCTTTCGGATCCCAAGCCTGAAATTCATTTCTATGTGAAAATATTCGTTCTTTTGCTCGTGATTTTTCTTCATCACGACGAGCACCACCAATTGCGGCATCAAACTCATGATCTTTAAGCATTTTTCTTAGACCTTCAGTTTTCATAATATCAGTATAGATCTTACTAGTTTTTCCAAATGGAACGATATTTTCTTTATCACCTCTTGGATTAGTATAGCTTATAAGATCAAGACCATATTTCGCCATCTGCTCATCACGAAAAGAAATCATTTCTTTAAACTTCCAACCAGTATTAACATGTAGGAATTTAAATGGCGGTTTACCAGGATAAAAAGCTTTTAGAATCAAATGTAACAATACAGAAGAGTCTTTACCAACAGAATATAAGACAACGGGATTATGAAACTCACCTGCAACTTCACGAATTATATATAGACTCTCATCTTCTAGGGCTTTTAAATGCTTTTTCATAATTATTTACCTATTTATTTAAATGATCATAAATGAAATCACCAAAATCTTTTCCGATCCCTTCTTTATTATAGAGAGCAAAAAAACCGTCAAGCTCAGATAATATCTCAGCTTCATTTAATGATTCTTTATATTTTACATTAAGTCTTTTTCCTAAACGATCACCACCAAGATGGAAATTATACTTACCAAGCGCAGTACCGACAAAACCTATTTCAGCAACATATGGCCGAGCACAACCATTCGGACAACCAGTCATTCTTATAGTAATTTCCTTATCTTTCATATTATGCTTTTCAAGCAAAGGCTCAATTTTAGTAATCAAACTTGGCATATATCTTTGAGCTTCTGCGAGAGCTAAGCTACAAGTATTTAATGCCACACATGCCATTGAACCAATTCTTGCCTCAGTAAGAGTTTTTTGATATTCAATAATACCATATTTAGACAAGATCTCATCAATTTTAGCCTTATCAGCTTCCTTTACTTCGGCTATAGTTAAATTTTGATTTGCAGTAAATTGGAATTCTGAAATGTTAAGATTAGCAATGTCCCAAATCGCAGTTTTAAATTTAGCAAAATCTTGATCCATTATACGACCATTTTCAGTAAAGGCAGTAAAGTGCCAATCATTTTTAAAATCTTTACGCCAGCCAATAATGTCATTACGATATTTAAATTCAAATGGTCTGATTGGCTCAAATTTAATACCACTTCTTTTTTCAACATCAGCTTTAAAATTATCAAGCCCTACCTTATCAATAGTATATTTTAATCTAGATAATTTTCGGTTTGATCTATTACCATTATCTCGTTGGAACGTAACTACAGCTTCTGCAATATC
>JADHOX010000038.1 GCA_016778805.1 Rickettsiales bacterium | reverse complement strand
ATATCTCCTAGAGTATTTCCAGGTTTAACTTGTTCAATACCAAGCATCATAGCATCAAATGTCACATCACATAATCTTTTAGCCTTGATTGATGGTTTCCCAACATAATACATTCTACTTGTATCTCCATACCATCCATCAACAATAACAGTTACATCAATATTAATTATGTCTCCATCTTTGAGTTTCTTATCTGATGGAATGCCATGACAAATAACATGATTTACTGACGTACATATTGACTTTGGAAAACCGCGATAATTTAAAGGCGCTGGTATCGCATTATTTTCAATTATTTTATTATGACATAAAGTATTGAGTTCGTCTGTTGTAACGCCAATATTAACGTAATCTGTAATATAATCTAAAATTTCAGCTGCAAGTTTACCAGCAATACGCATTTTTTCGAATTGATCTTTACTATGATATTTTATTTCAGGCATAATGAAATTAAGTATAAGCTTTAATAATTTGTTGCATTGTTACATTATTAATATGAAATATATATTTTAAAACTAAAATTGTACAAATTAGATTAAATTATATATTAAATGAACCAAGAAAAAACAGCAGCTTTTATAGTAATTGGTAATGAAATTTTATCAGGTAGAACTAATGATGAGAATATCAATTTCTTAACTCATAACCTAACTGAAATTGGTATAAATGTTAAGGAAGTTGTTATTATAGAAGATGATGAAAAACAAATTATATATCATGTAAATCGTTTGAAAACTGAATATAATTATGTTTTTACTTCTGGTGGTATTGGCCCTACTCATGATGATATTACAGCAGCATCTATTGCAAAAGCATTGAATAAAAAACTAATTCTTGATGAAGAAGCTCATAAAATTTTACAAAAACATTATAATTCAGATGAGCTTAATGATGCGCGTCTAAAAATGGCTATTCTTCCTGAAGGTTCAATTCTTTTAGATAATCCTGTAAGTTCAGCCCCTGGATTTAAAATTGAAAATATTTTTGTTTTTGCTGGTGTTCCAATTATCATGCAGGCTATGTTAAAAGCTAGTATGGAGTTTTTAGAAACCGGACCTAAAAAGTTAAGTAAAACAGTAAATATAGCTTTGCCAGAGAGTGTTATTGCAAAAAAAATCTCTGAGATATCAAATAAATATGATGATTTAGATATTGGTAGCTACCCATTTATTGCAAATGGAAAACTTGGCACAGCAATTGTATTTCGTTCTATTGATGCAGAAATAATAAATCTTGCTCATACTGAGTATTTAGATTATTTAACTAATGAATTTGGAGATTTAGCAAAATTAAACTTAAAAATAATTTAGTTTGTGTCAGAGATAAGAGTTTTAATCCATTGTGCTTTGTTTTTCGAGGCTGAAATATTCATAAAAAATTATAATCTTAAAAAAGATATATCAATTTCAGAATTTATGTTTTTTTATAACCATGATTCTAAAATAGCCCTTATAACAAGTACAAAATCTTTATTAGCTGTTGGTTTTTCAGTTGGTTACATTCATGCAAAATATAATTTTCATAATGACATAAAATTCTTAAATTTTGGCATAGCAGGATCAAAAAATTTAGCATTAGGTTCAATTAAAGAAATTGTCAAAGTTACTGATTATTCAACGTCAATTAGTTATTATCCAATTTATCAAAACAATCCTATTTTTGATATTGATACTCTTATAAGTTTTGCAAAACCAAATGATGATTATAATCTCGAAGGTCTTTACGATATGGAAGCTTCGGCTTTTTTTGAGTCTGTAAGCAAAATTACTGATAGAGAAAACATCAGAATTCTAAAAATTATATCTGACAATAAGGAGCAGACATTAAAAAACTTTGATCATAATTTGATGAAAAAATTCATTACAGATAAATCTGAAGATTTATTCAATTATGTTTCTATTTTGAAATCAAATATTGAAACAACGCAACCAACTTTACATTTCAATAATTTTACCTTTTCAGAAAATAAAATTATTAATAATTTATTCAATCAATTAAGATCTCTAAATGATAATTTCGATTTTGACGATATTGATATTTCAAATTATCATGAATTAAAAAAATTTTTAGAATCTGAAATCCTAAAATATAAATTATCTTATTGATATGAGTTTTATATATTTAGAAAAACAATTAAAAGACTCTTATTTAGCTTTAAAAATTATTAATAAATTTCCGCGTAAAGAAATAATAGAAATAAATCATTATTCAGAGGTTTTTAATCCATCAAATCAAAATTTTCGGAAACAAAAACAAAATCCAGCAATTATTATTGCTAAAAAAACTAATAATTTGATATTAAAATCACCAGAGTCATTCGGTATAGGTGGTACGCAAAATTTTTATTTTTCGCACATGCTTAATTGTCCCTATGATTGCCGATATTGTTTTCTACAAGGCATGTTTAATAGTGCAAATTATGTAATATTTGTAAATCATGATGATTTTAAAATGAAAATAAAGTCATTGGATAATAAAGCACAGACAAAACAATATTTCTTTTCTGGGTATGATGCAGATTCTTTAGCATTTGATCATGTTACTGATTTTACAAATAGTTTTGTTCCTTTCTTTCATTCTCTTAAAAATTCTATTTTAGAATTAAGAACAAAATCTACACAAATTAGACCTTTATTAAATTTCCCTGCTAACGATAATATAATTATAGCTTTTAGTTTTACTCCTAAAGAAATTTCTGAAACAATTGAACATAAAGTTCCTGATTTTTCAAAAAGATTAACAGCCATAAAAAAGCTTATAAATCATGGGTATAATATTGGTTTAAGATTTGATCCATTGATATATAGCGAAAATTATCAAGATCTATACGCAAAAATGATTACTGAAATATTTACTGATTTTAATATTAAAAAACTTCATTCAATATCACTTGGTAAATTAAGGTTCCCAAATAAAATGTATGATAAAATTATAAAATTATATCCAAAAGATAAATTATTAAATTATCAAATATCTAAAGATAAAAAATATACTGGATATAGAACAGAATTAGAATCGGAAATGTTTAATTTTGTTGAGACAGAAATTAAACGTTATGTTGATCCTAAAATTATTTTTAAATGTTATGCATAAGAGATGGAAAAGTTTTTAATTACAGGAACATCAAAAGGAATTGGTTTTGAGGCAAAGGAATATTTTTCTAAAAACTCTTATGTTATTGGTATTTCAAGAACAAAACAAAATGATCATGAAAATTTTAGACACTACCAAATTGATTTATCTGAAATTAGTCAAATTAGTAATAATCTAAAATTAATTTTAAATGATCATCAGGATATTAATAATTTCATTTTGAATGCTGGTTTTGGTATTTTCAAGGAATTAGATCAATTTAGTGAGATAGAAATCTTAAATCTTCTAAATGTAAATTTAATCTCAAATATAATTATTACTAAAACTATATTACCATATCTAAGAAAAAATAATAACTCGCGGATTTTCTTTATTGGGTCTGAAGCGTCACTTATAGGGCAAAAGAAAGGAAGTATTTATTGTGCAAGTAAGTTTGGTTTAAGAGGTTTTGTACAATCAATACAAAAAGAACTTTCAAAGAATAATACTCAAATATCATTAATTAATCCAGGTATGGTAAAAACAGAGTTTTATAATGATCTAGAGTTTTGTCATGGAGAATTAAAAGAAAATTATATAAATTCTATAGACATTATCAAATATATAGAATTAATTATTAATAATGGTGATTTCTGCTTAGCAGAGGAGATTAATTTAAAACCACATAAAAAGGTAATTTTAAAAAAGTAAAGTAATATGCAACCATATCTTATTACAAAACAAGGTTTCGTTAAAATGGAATCCGAGTTAAAGAATTTAAAAAATATTGAACGTCCTGCTATTATTAAAGCAATAGCTGAAGCTAGAGAACATGGCGATTTAAAAGAAAATGCAGAGTATCACTCAGCTAAGGAGAAGCAAGGTTTTATCGAAGGCAGAATAATGGATTTTGAGGATAAAATTGCTAGAGCAAATATTATCGAACCTAGTAAAATTGATGAAGTAACTATTCGCTTTGGTGCTACTGTTAAATTATTCGATGAAGATACAGAAGTTGAAACTACATATCAAATTGTTAGTGATTATGAAGCTAATGTAAATGAAGGCAGGATTTCAATAATATCTCCACTAGCAAGGCAGTTATTAGGAAAAGAAGCAGATGATAGTGTAGATATTAGAACTCCCAATGGAGTTAAGCACTATTCAGTTTTAGAAGTTAATTACGTTTAGTTTTTTCTATTTGTTTAGAGATTAATTTTTTTAATTCTGACTTTTCATAATTTATTTGAACTTTAGCAAAGTTAGTTTCGATTCTTTCTAAATTATATTGTTTATCAAATGCGTTACCAAAAATAGGATCTATAGGTTTTAAATTATTATCTATTCCTATTTTAATTTGAAATAAAATCATAAATATAACATCTGCAATATTTGCACATGGCGAAGGAACTCTGTATTCAATATGTCTATTTTCAGGGTCATTAAATGAATCTGGTATTCTAATTGCTACTGTTCTATTGTTTTTACCCCAGCAAATATGTGATGGAGCATAACTACTACTACATACATATCTTTTTTGTTTTTTTGCTACTTCTATTATCTCAGTGTATCTTTTTAGATCACTTTCATTACTTATCATAAAAATTAAGGAATTATTTAAATGTTTTAATAATCCTGCAATTGAATTCAAAAGATATTCGGATTCATTATTGTCTATTTTTTTAAATAGATTTTTTGAATCTTGATAAAGTGAAATATGAACATGCAAACCATTGCCATGAGTTTTGTCATTAGGTTTTGCTGAAAAATTAACGATATTTTCATAACTTTGAGAAATCTCACTAATAATAGATTTTAATTTAATGAATTGATCGCAAATTTTTATAATATCAAAACTAGGATGAAAATTTATTTCAAATTGATTATCTGATATTTCTTTTTGGATATCTATATTAATACCTCTGTTTAATGCAAAGTTTTTGATATCATCAAGTATGATATTTTGATTGATATTCTTCTCAAGAATAAATTCAAATTCTAAACCTATACAAATAGAAATATTATATGATTTAAATTCGTTAATTAAATGATTTAATAAATTATAATTACCAACTTCATTTAATGATGGTAACATATGAATTATTTAAATATGAGAATTAAGCCAATCTTCTAGTGAGTTTTTAGGAACTGCGCCAACTAGAGAATCAACATTTTTACCATCTTTGAATAATATTAAATTTGGTATTCCACGAACACCATATTTAGTAGGAACTTCTGGTGATTCATCAATATTGATTTTTACAAATTTAATTTTGTCTTTGTATTTAGCAGACAACTCTTCAAAAACAGGTAAAAAGATTTTACAAGGTCCACACCATTCAGCCCAAAAATCCACAACTACTGGAATTTCTGAATCTAAAACGTCTTTTTGAAAATCATTATCATTTGATGCTGTAACCATATTGCTCTATTTTTTAATTAAATAATTAGGAAAAGTTAATAAATGGTAGGTTTTCTCTTCTTTTACAATAGTTGAAAACTTTCCATTATGTAAATTTAACATTTGCTCTACACTTTCACATATAACAGGTAGTGATGTAAAACAAGATATACAAATAACCAAATTCTTTTGGTAATCAAGAAAAATATCTAATGCAATTTCTCTAGCATTTGATTGGATATGTTGGTTTAAATATGAAACTAAATTTGATTTTAGTAATTCATAGTTACCCATCATAACAAGAAGATCATTATTATTTGAAAATGATAATTGTTTTTGATTAAATACTGATTTTAATGTATTAAGTAAATCATTAAAGTTTATTTCATCCTTTAAAATTTCAGCTTCTTTTTTGATATTTGATTCATTTAATGCTTTAGAAACTTGAAAGTTTAGTTTTAACGCTGAAATATAAATTTTAGTAGCAAGATCAACATATTTAGGCTCAATAAATGCTCCAAATGATTCTTTTTTTAATGTTGAAGAAAATTTAATGATTGAATCTAGAGGCTCTTTTATTTCATTTGGTAAAAGGTTTGAAACTTGATTACAAAATTGATTTAACTTTGCATCGGTAAACTGTTTGTTAAAATCAGATTTAGCAAGTTTAGAATTTATCATTGATAATAAAACTTCAAAATCAATTGGTTTAATAACATATTCATCAGCGCCAAGATCTAAACCTTTAATGAAATCATTTTTTTGTCCTAGTGCTGTAAGAAAAATAAAAGGAATTTGATTTTTTCGTTCAGGAAAATCGCTTGAAATTTTTTCTAAAAATTGATGCCCATTCATTTTTGGCATGTTGATATCACAAAGAATAATATCAGGTTTATTTGCAATATATTTTGTATATGCTTCCTCACCATCTGAAGCTTCAATAATTCTGAAACCTTTTTGGTTTAAATAAAATGAAATATTCTCACGTAAATCTTTTTCATCCTCAACACACAGAATTGTCTTAGTATTATTAGACATATTGCCTCCTAAAAGAGTTATTATTCAATAGGTAAACTTATTTCAAATTTAGTTCCCTTATTGATTACAGATTCTACTTTAATATCACCATGATGTAAGTCTATAAATTTTTTAACTAAATATAATCCTATGCCAGTTCCCGCGATACCAATAGAGTTTTTAGCACGAAAAAATTTAGTAAATAAACGATCTAAGTCTTTATCATCAATTCCAATACCATTATCTTCAATTATTATTTTATAATTGGTATAATATTTAAATGCACAAATAGAAATTTCAGATCTATCACCTGAATATTTTATAGCATTACCAATTAAATTATTGAAGATCTGTTCAATTAAAGTTTTATCGCCATTAAAGTAATCATCCTTTAGATTTACATCAGAAATAATATTCGAATCTTTATGAAGATCTTTAAATTTCTCAATAGTTTCATTTAAAACAGAGCCAATTGGAAATAAAGTTGGAACAAATTCTAATTTACCAGTTTCAAGTTTTGATAAGTTAAGAGTACTATTTATCAATGCAGTCATTCTAACAATTGCTTTATCAACTTTTTCCAATTGTTTATTTATGAAGACTTTATCTGAAAGATTTTCAGAATATAATTTTAGAATATCGGATGATGCTTTAATTATAGATAATGGTGTTTTAAATTCATGCGAAACTAGAGAAACAAACTCTGATTGCATGTTGTTAATATTTTTCTCATTATCAAGGGCTCTTAACAACCTATTTGATTTGTCTTTTAAATTATTGTTATTTTCATATAGATCATGGATAACTTTGCTCCGTTCTAGTGAAAGCATTAAATTTGCGGATAGATTATCTAAAGTAAAACTTTCAGTAATACTTGAGTTTACCTTATCACTAAGAAGATTATTATGTTTTTTCTTTTTAACTTTAGACAAAATACCAAAAAATTTTTCAAAATTTATAAAAAGGTTTTTTCATTATATCAAATAAATAAACATAATTTTTTTGTTGATTTTTGCAAATCACTCAAGACTGGTAATTACATAAATTTCCACTCTTCGATTAATTCTATCATTATACCCATCTTTTGCAGAAACTTCAGGCTTTGCTTCACCGTAAGCATTTTCTTTAATTATTTTTTCTCTTTTTATTCCAGATTTTAAAAGTTGATTTCTTACAGACAAAACTCTTTTTCGAGATAAGTTAACGTTTTTATCTACTGATCCTAACTTATCTGTGTGACCTTCTAAAACTAAGACAAATTTAGGAAGTTTCTTTAGATAATAAACTAATTTATTAATTTCTTTTTTTGCAGTTATATCAAGATGTGAGGAATTGGAATCAAAATAAATTACATATATATTTTTTTCCTTAAGGTTATTTTCTTTAATTTGCTCATCTCGAAGTATTTTGATAGATTTTTTTAATTGTCTATAACCTTCAATAAATTCTCTTCTAAATCTAATAGTTGATTTATCAGTTGGATCTTCTTCTGTTTGTTCTACCCAGCTATCATATAAAATTTGAAGATTTGCAACTTCTAACGCAAATTGAAGTTTTATGTCATCTGTTAATAATTCAGAGAATTCAAGTCTGTAGAATAATAATTCATCCAAATAACCTTGATCTTTGATATTTCTATCAATTGGATCTTCAAGTTCAACAGTCATATTTTGTTTGGCTCTAAGACCTTTCTTGGCAAAGTGATCTGAAGCTTGCCAATCATATTTTTCTTCTTCCCAAATTGATAAATTTCGATATCCAACTACTAACGCATCATGGTAGTTACTTTTTAAATTTTTAGAACTATCTTCAAGAATTTCAGTGTTCGTACAAGATATAACAAATAAAAATATGAAAAAGTGAATATTAAAAAAACGTTTAATTATCATTAGTAAATTAAATTAATATATATAACAAATGTAAAAATAAATATCATAAAATAACATTAATGACACTAACATCTTTTAATAAAAAACGCAAAATAATTATTGGTATTGATGAAGCTGGTCGAGGTCCATGGGCCGGTCCAGTTGTAGCGGCATCTGTATTGTTTAAAAATGATGATATTATTAAACCATATTATGAAAAAATTAACGACTCAAAAAAAATATCAGAAAAACAAAGAGAGTTTATATTTCAACAGATATTAGAAGATGATAATATTGAATATAATTATGCAGTAATAGCTAATGAAATTATTGATGAAACAAATATTTTGCGTGCAACTAAGCTTGCAATGAAAACATCCTTAGCAAAACATAAATATTATTACTCAGATGTGCTGGTTGATGGAAATCAAACTTTTGATTATGAAAATAAAAATATTAAAGCAATTATTGGAGGTGATGGAATTATAAGAGAAATAAGCACAGCTTCAATTATTGCTAAATGTGTAAGAGATAATATTATGAAGGATATTGCTAAAGAATACCCTTCATATGGTTTTGAAAAACATAAAGGTTATGGAACAAAGCTTCATAAGGAAGCAATTGAAAAATATGGTGCATGTAAATACCACAGATATAGCTTCAAGCCAATTAAAGAAATTGAAGCACGTAAATAAATTACAATTTATGATTTTTTAGCCAATTTAACTCATTCTGATCAAGTGAGCTTTTTAGAGCTGTTAAAATTTTATCATGATAATCATTATACCATCTTATTTCATCAGGATTTAATAATTTTATATCAATTAAACTTTTGTCAATTGGCGCTAATGTTAGAGTTTCAAATTCTAAAAAATCATTTTGCGAGTCTTTAACTAACTCTAAATTTTCAATTCTTATCCCATAATGATTATTTTTATAATAACCAGGCTCATTTGATAAGACCATTCTAGATTTTAATTTAGATGTTGATTTTGGTGATATTGATTGTGGTCCTTCATGAACATTTAGATAATACCCTACCCCATGTCCAGTTCCGTGAGCATAATCTAGGCCATTAAGCCATAAGAACTGTCTTGCAATACTATCAAGAGCGGCACCAGTATTATTTTTAGGAAAACGTAATTTTGATAATGCTATATGTCCTTTTAACACAAGAGTAAAATTTCGTTTAATTTCCTCTGGTGGTTTTCCTATGGCAATTGTTCGAGTTACATCAGTAGTTCCGTAAAGATATTGTCCACCTGAATCTATAAGAACCACAGAGTCTTCATTTAAATATTTATTGGTTTCTTCACTAGCTTTATAATGAATTATTGCACCATTACTGGCAAAACCACATATTGTATGAAAGCTGGGTCCCATATAATTAAGTGAATTTATTCTGTAAGTTGCAAGTTTATGAATTAAATCTAATTCCGAAAGTTTTGATTTGTCGGTTTGTGAATCAAGCCAATATAAAAATTTAGTTAATGCAATTCCATCTTCAATATGAGCTTGTTTAATATTTTTTATTTCAACATCATTTTTAACTGATTTTAAATCGATAATTACATCATTTATATATATTAAATTTTCTTCTCCAAAAGCATCTTTAAAAAAATAATTTGTAATTTTAGGATCGCATTTAACCTTTTGATTAAATTTTGATAATTGTGAAATAACATCAAATAAATTTTGTTTTGAAATTATTTCTATTTCAAATTTTTCAGAATTAGATATGATTTTTTTATGGTCTTTAAAATCAGCAAATAAGCGAATTTTATCCTTCGAAACAATTAAATAACTACATAAAACAGGATTAAATGCTACATCTAAGCTTCTAACATTTAATAACCAAGATATTGAACTATTATCGCAGCTAATATAAATTTCATCTGGTCCTAAATCAATTAAACTAATTAAATCTTCAATTTTATCATCTAATGATTTTCCTGAATTAATATCATCAATAAGAGAAATGTCTGAAATAAAATTTAATTTAGGATTAGTTGTGTCAAAAAACTTTATATCCTGAGGAACAAATGAAATATTTTGATTTAAATTTTTTTTAAAAAATTCAATTTCTGAAATTGAAAATTGAAGAGCAGGAAAATTAACTTTTAGATTTTCATCAAGGGTGATTTTTTTGATATTTTGTAAATCAAAAATCTGCATTTCATTACCAAATTGATCTTCAGCTTGTTTTAAATATCGACCATCAGTAATAAAAAACTGATGATTTTTTGTTAATAGTAAATAGCCGTTAGAACCAGAGAAATTTGTAAACTTTTCAAGCAAATTAAAACCCTCTTTAGAATATTCTGATAAAAAAGGATCCTTAGTGTTTATAAAAACGGCTTCATTAATTTTATCTGATAAAATATTTTTTAATTTCGATATCATATTGATTTTTTCTACTAATAATCTAAACAAACTTATGAATTTTGATAAATAAAATATAAAGTATTTCAATAAAATTTTAATATGAGCAACTTTGATAAAAATAAACTTCCATCAAGACATGTAACTGAAGGTTTTGAAAGAGCACCACATCGTTCTTACTATTATGCTATGGGCCTTAAGGAAAAAGATATTCATTTACCTTTAGTTGGAGTTGTAAGCACATGGAATGAAGCTGCTCCATGTAATATTGCCTTAAAAAGACAAGCTGAAGTTGCTAAGAAAGGTGTTAAAGTTGGTGGGGCAACACCAAGAGAATTTTGTACTATCACAGTAACTGATGGAATAGCAATGGGACATCAAGGTATGAAGTCTTCATTAGTATCAAGAGATGTTATAACTGATTCTGTTGAGTTAACAGTTCGAGGTCATTGTTATGATGCTCTAGTTGGTTTAGCAGGTTGTGATAAATCCCTTCCTGGTTTAATGATGGCAATGTTAAGATTAAATATTCCTTCAGTTTTTATGTATGGTGGCTCAATATTGCCTGGTAAATATAAAGGCAAAGACGTTACTGTTGTTGATGTTTTTGAAGGTGTTGGTAAATGTGCTTCTGGAGGTATGTCAGAAGAAGAGCTTATCGATCTTGAGAAAGTAGCTTGTCCATCTTCAGGTTCTTGTGGTGGTCAATTTACAGCAAATACTATGGCCTGTGTTTCTGAAGCTATTGGTTTAGCATTACCTGGTTCATCTGGTGCACCTGCTCCATATCAAACAAGAGATGAATATGCCTTTGAGTCTGGAAAAGTTGTTGTTGATTTAATTAGAAAGAATTTAAGACCAAGAGATATTGTAACCAGAAAATCATTTGAAAATGCTGCAGCTATAGTTGCTGCAACAGGTGGTTCAACTAATGCGGCGCTTCATTTACCAGCTATGGCTAGTGAATGTGGAATTGATTTTGATATATTCGATGTAGGAAAAATATTTGAGAAAACACCTTATATTGCAGATCTCAAACCAGGTGGAAAATATGTAGCAAAAGATATGTTTGAAGTTGGTGGTGTTCAAGTTGTTATTAAAACATTATTAGATTCTGGATATATTCATGGTGATGAAATGACGGTAACTGGAAAAACTATTCGTGAGAATGTTAAAG
>JADHOX010000037.1 GCA_016778805.1 Rickettsiales bacterium | reverse complement strand
AATTATTATTAATAATATCAAATTCATTACTATATGAATCAAAACCAAATTCAATATCAACATTTTGATAAATAGTTTGATTAAATTTTAAATTAGAAAACTCTGCATTAGCAATTTCTATTTCAGGATCTTCAAAAACCCTTACCACTTTCGAGACATCATTATTTTTTAACTTTGTCGAAGTAACTGTAAAAGAAATATTATTTGCTAAAGGTATATTTTCAGATTTTGTTTCAAATTTATTGTCAAATTCAAATAAGTCAGAAGCAGCATATCTTGAAACTAGTAAATCCTTACTAGCTGAAACCTTACTTGCTAAACTTGCATTATAATTAAAATTATAAGAATCAAAATATTGTGCTTTTGCAAAAATATCTTCAGTATTGTTAATCAAAGCATCACCGAAATATAATGATGATGAAATTGATGTATCAGCTAAATCATAAACAAAATCATCAACAACACTATTTGTATGAATAGCAGGGGAATCAATATGGGAAAAAGCGCTACTAGTTTGGCTTTCTGAATATAATGGTTGAACAGCCTTAAACAGATTAATCATTCCATTTCCGCAATTAATAGTTCCACTTTCACCATCTTCATCACAACCTCTTATATCAGACGCAGAAATTGCTGTATCTTTCAATTTTGTAACTATATTATATAATTCGACACTTGGAAAAGCTCCTGTTAAAATCGCAACAGCTGAAGTTACATATGCAGATCCTAAATACTCTCCTTGATCTATGCCATCTTTTGCCCCATGATTATTTAGAACATTAGTATTTTGATATTTATTTACGCCATCAATATCAAGATCATCATAAGCAGTGTATTCACCTGAATTATTTAAACTTGCAACATTTCCTGGAGCGATAAAACAAGCAGTATTAGAATTTGTAATAACAGAACAATCATTATCTGAAATCTTTGAATCAACTTCAATAGAGTCAATTTCATATAAACCGTTATAGTCTTCTTCATTATCGTTATCATAATCAATAGAATCATTCTCTGCATATGTAATATCCTTTACCTGTACATCAGAAACAGTAATTAAATTTTTAACTTGATTGTAATCAGTCGACAAAACATTCACCAAATCAATGAAAAATTTATTATCAGTTGGAATAATATATATATTGTTAACTCCATTACTATTAGAGTTTATAAGATCTTTAATATTGTTTACCGAAGTTGTAGCAGCAGTATTTAAATTAGTGTCAGTCAAATATTTATAAGTACCTGAATCGCCATAATCATGATTACTCTTTTTAAATATATCATAATCAGTTAAAGAATTATATGAAGAAATATCATTGTTAACTAAATTTTTTGTACTAGAATCTACAAAATTTCCACCGACAAATGTACCAATATCTTCGTCTTTAGATACAGAATAACTATTTAAACTATAATTAGTATTATTTGAAAAACGGTAAAAATCAACTTCAGTATAACCATCTAATTGGGAAGGATCGGTTGCTGTATCATAACTTAGCTGAAAGTTAGTTTTAGCTTCTATTGATACTGCATCTGTATTAATGTAAAATTGTGATTTGTAATTTCGATATTGATTATTTAATAAAATAATTTTGTTATTTTGTCGAGCATCATTTAAAGCATTATATAAAATAGTACCAGTGTTATCTTCAAGAATTGAATCCATGTAATCTTTATTTTTGTTACTTATAAAACTTCCAGATGATACATCTAAAAGTTTACGATGATAAATTTGTGTTTTATAAGAATTCATTATAGCACCAGTTGCCTGTCCCTGAATATTGCTGCTGTCAGTAGCTCCAATGATACTTGCAAGAGCAGATCCATTTGCTACATCATTATGACCATATTCAAAAATTGATGTCTGATATTCATAAAAGCTACCAGAATAATCCTCAGACAAAAAAACGTGATAATTTCTTGTACAATCGTTACTTGCACATAAAGCTTCATCATTTTGGTTTAGAACATTATCATAATCTAATACACCTGTTCCTGTTCCAAAAGTTCCTTGTTTGTCATCAAAATAATTAGCCAAACTGGTAATATGATTAGATGCAAAAACTACATCAGTATCAGTAGATGAAACGTCATAAATATAAGTTGCTATTTGACTTGAACTTATTTTAGCCTTGGAGCTATTCAAAACGGGTTGAGTATTATCATCGTAATAGAAATTAGCTGAATTAGATGATGTGAAATCTTGCTCTGGTGAAAATGCCTCAAAAGTATTTTTTGTAAAAATAGAATATTTTTCAACTTCTTCTAAATTATTATAAAGAGTTTTGAACTCTATATTACCTGAAGCACTCGCTCCTTTAATATCACCTGAATTATTCAAATAACCATAATTATATGATTTTCCACTTGTGTTGAAAGCTGCAACATCATTAAACCCAGAACCTAAAATTGCAATATTCTGAGAACTTCCATCGTGAGCTATACCAAGTTTAGTTAATAAAGCTTTAGCTTCAGCAATTTGTAAAACATTATTCGCACCAGCAAATCCATTAGATGTATCATCAACATCAAAACGTGAACTAATTGTTTTTTGAGACCCTCCACTCAAATCAGATAAATCAAAAGTAGTAGATGAACCATATTCCAAACATTGACCATTGCTTGTTGCTGCTGCAAGACCATAATATGCACAATCAGCATCTAAGCTTAAAACATCTGAAGTGCTATCAGGATCATTGGGAGTAGTACCGCCATCATTACCACCACTTGAAGTATCGGTAGTCGGATAAGAAGAAGACCCACCACAAGAAATAATTGATAGTGATAAAAAGAAAATTAATAAATATCGGTTAAGCAAAATCATAGCACAAATATCTCGTTTGCTTATATTATACAATATAAATATAGTTTGTGAAAGAAAAAATTACGTTTTTAAACTATTTCTTCCATATAAAAGCTTGCACCGAAGCCAAAACCATAATTTTTTATAAAATATTCTCCCCCGCGAACAATAGTATTATTAGTTTCGTTATCAATAATTGAAAAGAAGTTACCAGAATTATAATTTGAAGACTGAAAATTTAAAGGATCGAAAACAAAGCTTTTTGCAAGATTTTTAGGTAATTTTAAGAAAATCTTATTAACAGCTTCATAATACTCCTTAAAATCTGTATCATATGTTAAAAAACTTTGATTTTCAAAAAAAATGTTATCTTTAGGTGCTAAATATTCATATATATTTTCAAAATCACAACTATCAAAAATTAGGTTTATATCATTTTTACTAGTAATTTTCTGAATCAAAGAATCATCAAAACCAAGCTTATCACGAAAAAAATCCAAAATTGATTTACTAGAAAAAATAATTTTGTAAGATTTGACATTAATAAGCTCAAGCAATTTACATAAATAAGAAAAGGCTAATTCATCAGCCTTAAAATCTTTATCTTTACTTAATATTTCAAAACCAACTTGTTTAAAAGATCGAGAATGATTATTTTTATCGTTATTTAATCTTAAAACAACACCACTGTAACAAATATTCAAAGGGTCAAGGTCAGAATAATTTACAGCTCTATGAACTTGAGAAGTGATATCAGATCTAATAGTTAAGTGATTATCTGATAATGGATCTAAAACAGTAAATTTCTTATCAAGATCTATATTGGCTAAATCAGAATACTCAACAGGTGATGGAATAAAAAGCTCAAAACCGTTTGATAAAAGATAATCAATAATTTTGTTATTAATTATATATGATCGTTTTGCTATTTCCCCAAAACTATCATAAAAACCAACAGGAAGTAAATTACTGTCACTCATAATTTTTATCTTCTATCTCCAAGAATATGAAGCAGAGCAATGAAAATATTAATGAAATCCAAATATAGACTTAATGCAGACATAAGACCAGCTTTCTTAGCACAATCGCTTGAACCACCTAAACTATAATAAATATTTTTTAACTTTTGAACATCATAAGCGGTAAAACCAATAAAAATTCCAAGCATAGCAAATGAAATAACATACATTATACCAGTACTTTTTAAGAAAATATTCACAAGGGATATTAAAATTAAACCTATTAAGCCCATAAATAAAAAAGAACCTAAACCAGATAAGTCTTTTTTAGTTGAATAACCATAAATGCTCATTGCACCAAAAACCGAAGCTGTTATAAAAAACACTCTAGCTATTGAATCACCAGTATAAATTAAAAAATAAATACTAAAAACAAGACCTTGAATCCCACAAAAGCTCCAATAAAGTAGTCTCAAGCTATTAAAGCTCATTTTATTAACACCAAAACTCATAGCTATAACTATACCTAAAAGAGCTAAGGTTAAAAATAATCTAGATGACAATACAAATTGAGTGAGTGATGGAATAGAAGCAGTTAGTAGGGCAATTACTCCAGTTAAAGCTAGACCTAACGCCATATAATTAAAGAACTGCAACATGAACGATCTTAATCCTTGATCATAAGTTCTTGTAGTTTCAACGGTATTTAATCTAGAAAAATTCATCAGTATAATTAATTAGTTTGAGTAAAAATTATTGATAAGATTGTAATAATCAAGTTTATTCTTTGTAATAAAGGTCAGTTTTAGGTTAAACTATAAATAATTTAAAAATTCTTAAACTAATTTCTCACTACAAAGCTTACAAAAATTAATCCTTAGGCTCGTAATTTTCATGAACAAAATGATCTAACAAACGAACACCAAATCCAGTTGCTCCTTTTCCTGCAAGAGATTTATTTCTTCCAACAGTTGCAACTCCAGCAATATCTAAATGTGCCCATTTTGTTTTTCCAACAAATCTTTGTAAAAACTTAGCTGCAGTAATACTTCCTCCACCTCTATAGTTTGAAATATTTTGCATATCAGCATAAGGAGAATCAATCATTGCATCATATTCATCTGATATAGGTAAACGCCATAGTAATTCACCAGAATCTTTTCCAGCATCATATAATTGACTCGCAAGGCTGTCATCATTACAAAAAAGACCAGCATAAACATCAGAAAATGAAACAACTATCGCTCCAGTTAATGTAGCTAAATCAATAACTAATTCAGGCTTATAATTATCAATTACATATGTAAGACAATCAGCAAGAACCATTCTTCCTTCAGCATCTGTGTTTAAACATTCGATAGTTTGTCCAGACATAGATTTAACAATATCACCTGGTCTTTGAGCATTACCACCAGGCATATTTTCAACTAAACCAACAATTCCAATAGCATTAACTTTTGCTTCTCTTTTTGCTAGAGTTCTCATTAGACCCACAACTGCTGCAGAACCGCCCATATCTCCTTTCATATCATCCATATTTAAAGAAGGCTTGAGTGAAATACCACCAGTATCAAAACAAACACCTTTACCAACAAAAGCTAATGGAGAAGACTCTTTATCCTCAGCACCATAATATTGCATAATAACTAATTTTGATTCTTGAGCACTACCTTGGCCAACCGCAAGTAAAGAATTCATACCAAGTTTTTTCATTTCCTTCGCACCAATTACTTCAACTTTTAAACCATCACATGCAAGTTTAGAACATATTTTTGCATAAGATTCTGGATAAAGAATATTAGCAGGTTCAGAAACAAGATCTCTTGCTAGAAAAACTCCTTCAGTTACATTATCAATTGATGTAAAAATTTGTTCTGCTTTTTCTGTATTTTCTAATCTAAAATCAAGAGTATCTAAAGAGTTTTTAACTTTATCAGATTTCTCTTTAGATAAATATTTGATGAATTGATAATTTCGTAATTTTGCACCTAAAGCAATTTGAGCAACAATATCTGCACAAGAAACATCATCACTATGAATATCCTCAATAATAATAGCTGATCTAGAAATTTTTAATCTGTTTAACTCTAGAGTAATTTTACCACCTAAATTTCTAGATTTATTCGCATCTAAATTAGTAAATTCTCCAAGTCCAACAAGTAAAACAAGATCAAGATTATGCTCATCGGGATGAGATGCAGGAACAATTTGACCATAATCAGCGGTAAACTCAATTGGAGATTTATTAATAAATTTAGATAAATTGTCAGAGTTTAATAACTCTTTAGATATACCAATTATCGCTACACCAGAACTAGGTAGACTTAGCTTTGAAAATTTAATGTCCATGTTATTATTATGAAATTTTTTATACTTATAGTTGAAATAATACTAATTAATCAAGAGTAATTTCATCTATCAGTTCTTTATTTTGTAAAAATGAGAATTCAGAGTCAATTTGTTCTAAATTACTATTATTTACAGAATATACAGATAATAGGCGCTCAGAAATACCATCTGGTCTAAATTTAAAGACCCCATTTATACCATTGAAACCAATATCCTGAGTGATAGTCAAATTTCCAAAATCATCAGCATCATCTGAATAAGCAAATAGCGCAGTAATTACAGATACAGCATCATATGCATATGCTGATAATCTAGATGATTTAGAATTAAAACTGTTTAAATAATGCTCTTCATATAATTTTAGATTATCATGAGGTATATCAACAAACCATGAATCATTTAAAGTTTTTGATTTTAATGCAGAGCTATTATACCAATTTGAAATACCTACGATCTTAATCCTATCTTTTGGAAAATTATATTGCTCCAACAAAGATATGGTATCTTCAAGAACTTTTCCTCCATCAGGAATGAATAAAATTAATTTATATTCATCAAATAATTTAGGAGCATAAGTTTCTTCAACTAATATTTCTTCATCAGTATCTTTAACCTCTACAAGATCACCAATTGAATCAACCTCAACTAAGTTATCTTCTACAACCTCTGAAACCTCTTGCTGAGAATTTTCATAATATTCATCAAGCTGCTCTTGATTCATAAATAATGGTCGTCCAGTATTGTCAGTTGGGCTTTCATTAGCAACATTTAATAATCTTTTAACATTTTGACTTAAAGCCACACCTTGAGTATAAAACTCACTTTTTAACACTACACCATTATTTTTTTCAACAGATCTCCTCAACTCTTGAATCGCATATGATCCAAAATCATTAGCTGGTAAAAGGCTCAAATAATAAGTATAATCATTTCCAGAGGTATAGTTAATTAAACGGTGAATTTGTTGTCTAAAATCTATACCTAAAAGAAATGTATTTTCTGTAGCAATTGCTATGTCATTTGAGAATGTAAAAACGAAAATATCTTCATCTTTAATCAAAGGCTGCATGACAGCAACATTTTGACTAAAAACTGGACCAATTATTATCTGATATCCTTCTGATATTATTTCTTTAGTAGCTTCAATAGTTTTTAAATCACTTCCTTCAGTATCAAAAACCTTTAATACAATTCTTGGATCATGATTATCAAAAATTGCTAAAGTTGCAGCATTTAAAATCTCATTACCAATTTTTTCATACTTACCAGAAAGAGGTAGCATTAATGCAATTTTAATCTCATTTTTATCATCGAAAGCTATATCTTTAAATTTTCTAGCAATTTGTTCTTTCTTAATTGAGTAATCTATAACAAATTGTTCTCTGTCTTTAACTGGATCAGAAACTGGGACTTCAACATATTTAACACAGCTATTTACAAGAAATAAAGCTAGTATAATCGAAATTATTCTGTAAGGCATAATCAAAAAGTAATTTTTATAATCTATGAATAGCTTAAATATTACAAATTTAAATAGCAAATATATTTCTGCACTTTATTTAATTTCTTCACCTATTGGTAATATTCAAGATATTACTTTTAGAGCCATAGAAATTTTAGAATTATCAGACTATATTTATTGTGAAAACCCTATAATTACGCTAAAATTATTAAATCATTATAGGATTAAAAAGAAATTATTTAAATATTTTGACCATTCGAATGAAAATGTAAGAAATAAAATTCTAAATCATCTTAATGATGGAAAGATTGTATCATATATAAGCGATTGTGGAACTCCAACCATTTCAGATCCAGGTTATAAATTAGTAAATTTCATAAGAAGAAATAACCATAATGTTTTTTCAATTCCAGGACCATGCAGTGCAATATCAGCATTATCAGTTTCAGGTTTAGCAACTGATAAATTTTATTTCTTTGGATTTACAGCAAGAACAGAAGGCAAAAGATTGGAAGATCTTAAAAAGGCTAAAAACATTTATGGATCGATAATTTTTTTTGAATCACCACAAAGAATTATAAAATTTTTAAATGATGCTAAATTAATTTTTCAAGAAAATGACTTTGTTATTATTAAAGAAGTAACAAAAAAATTTGAGAAATATCGAAAATTTAATTTTGCAAATTTTGATTCAGCACAATTAGATTTTGAAATAAAAGGAGAATTTATTATTATTATAGAGAACAAGACCCAGGAAAATTCCAATCTTGATGATGTAAAAAAGTTTTTAAATATAGCTCAAAGTGAGATATCTAATAAATCTGCAGTTAATTTAGCAAAAAAATTATTTCAATTACCTAAAAAAGATATATATAAAATGGTTTTGGATAAAAATCATGAGTAAAGCTTCAAAAGTTATTCTAAAATTATTTCTTTTTTTCAGCTTAATTGCAGCAGCTGCTGTTACAATAATTGTATTATTATTCATCAAAGACCTTCCAGATTATCAAAAACTCGTTGATTATAAACCTGCACAAATGTCTCGATTATATTCTGCAGATGGTTACCTTATTGACGAATATGCAAAAGAAAAACGCTTATATATTCCAATAAATTCTATTCCAAAACATGTTATTGAAGCTTTTTTATCTGCTGAAGATAGTAATTTCTATTCTCATTATGGTATCGACCCTGTTCCAATATTGCGAGCTTTATATCAAAATATTTTCAGAATAAGCCAAGGTCGAAATATAATTGGAGCTTCAACTATAACTCAGCAGGTTGTTAAAAACATCTTATTAACCAAAGAGAGAACATTATCGAGAAAAATTAAAGAAGCTATTTTATCAGTAAAGATCTCACAAGTTCTTTCTAAAGATCGGATTTTAGAACTTTATCTTAATGAAATATATTTAGGATATAGATCTTTTGGTGTTGCTGCCGCAGCTATTAATTATTTTGGAAAATCATTAAATCAATTAACAATTGATGAAGCTGCATTCCTAGCAGCCTTGCCAAAAGCTCCAACTTCTCTTGACCCAAGAAAAAACTATTCGAAAGTTATTACAAGACGAAATTGGGTGTTATCAAGAATGTATGAAGATGGTTTTATTAATAAAAGAGAATATGAAAAATCAATTGTTCAACCAATTTTGGTTGTAGACTCAGTAGAAAGAAATACAATTCATGCAGGAGCTTATTCAGAAGAGATTAGAAAAAAAGCAACTGAAATAGTTGGTAAAGATAAAATTTTTACTGATGGTCTTTTTATTCTCGGAACATTGGATGCTAAAATACAAGATGCTGCTAGAAGCTCATTACAATGGGGGCTTAGACGTTATGATAGAAGAAGAGGATTTAGAGGACCTATTGATAATTTTGATATATACACAGAAGAATATAAGAAGGTTTTAAATAATCTTGATCCAATAACTAATCTTTTAGAAACTGAAGATAGCGAAATTTTTACTGATAATAAAATTATTAATGATTGGTCTATATTACTTTCAGAAGTTCAAACAAATGATTACATGAAATGGCAAGATTGGCATTATGCAATGGTTCTTGATATTTCAACCGATAAAGCAAAAATTGGCTTTATTGATGAAACAATAGGTCAAATTAATCTTAAAGATTTGTCATGGGCAAGAAAAGTAATAAGAGTAGAAGATGAAGAGAAGGGCGGTTATAAAGATAAGTGGAGCGATGAAATAACTGATGTTAATCAAGTTTTAACAATAGGTGATGTAATAATTGTTCAAAAAAAACGTAAAACTGTTGATAATTATTATCTTAGACAAATTCCAAACATTAATGGTGCCATCGTTGTAATGAATGTTCATGATGGAAAGGTACTTGCAATGGTTGGAGGATATAATGATAACAAAACTGAATTTAACAGGGCAACTCAGGCGTATCGTCAGCCAGGTTCAATTGTTAAACCTTTTACCTATCTCGCTGCATTAGAAAAAGGCTTTATGCCAAATGACATTATTGTTGATGATGAAGTTAGAATGAAAAAAGAAGATGGTACTAGTTGGATACCAAAAAACTATTCAGGAAAATTTTATGGACCAACTACTATGAGGATTGGTCTTGAAAAATCTCGTAATGTTGTAACCGTTAGATTAGCTGAAATGGTTGGCTTAGGCAGAATCGCAAATTTAATGGAAAGATTAAATGTTGTCGACAATCCAGAAAAAAATTACTCAATGATTCTAGGTTCATCTGAGAGTAATTTACTGAAGATAACTACAGGCTATGCGATGATTGCAAATGGAGGCAAAAAAATCTCTCCTCATTTCATTGAAAAAATCCAAGATAATCATGGAGACGTTATTTACAGACGCAATAATATCCCTTGTAACAATTGTAATTACGATCCTTACATTGCTGATACAGATATAAATATACCATCTTTTCTTGAAGAAAAAGAACAAATTATTGATGAAAGATCAGCTTACCAAATGACATCATTACTTGAAGGAGTTGTTCAAAGAGGAACAGCATGGCGAGCTAAATATTTAAAAAAACCGTTAGCTGGAAAAACCGGTACAACAAATGATAGTTTTGATGCATGGTTTATTGGATTTTCGTCTGATATTGTTGTAGGGGTATGGGTTGGTTATGACTCACCTCGTTCTTTAGGTGATAAAGAAACTGGATCATCTGTAACGGTTCCAATTTTTGTTAGCACAATGAAAAAAATCCTTAATGATGAGAATGCTCGATCATTTAAAATCCCAGATGGAATAAAATTCGCTAAAATAGATAGATTTACAGGACAAAAACCAAAAACTAATACTCCTGCTGAAGATGTTATTTACGAAAGTTTTAAAAATGAGAATTACATAAAAATATTCAATAATAATATTCAAAAAGAAAATAACGAAAATAAGGAGCATAATTACAATGAAACAGAAATCTTTTAATATGGATGATAAACTTGTTAACGAAATCGAACAATTATGCAAAAATGCAAAAACTGCTTCATATGCTTTGCAGAGTGCTTCTTCAGAGACCAAAAACTCAATTTTAAAATTTGCAGCTCAAGCTATTATTGATAATAAAGAACTTATTAAAAATGCTAATAATCAAGATTTAACATCGGCAAAAATCAAAAACTTATCAGCAGCTATGATTGATAGACTGACTCTTAACGATTCAAGAATTGAGTCAATTGCAAAAGCTTTACTTGATATTTGTGATTTAGAAGATCCGGTTGGCAAAGTTATTTGGAGTAATGATCGACCTAATGGTTTAAAAATAAAAAGGGTTACTGTTCCTCTAGGTCTTTTAGCTGTAATTTATGAATCAAGACCTAATGTTACGGCTGATGCTTTTGCATTATGCTTAAAATCAGGAAATGCAGTAATTTTAAAACCTGGATCCGAAAGCTTTGCCACATCAAAATGTATTTTTGAAATTTTAGTTAAATCAGTTGAAAATTTTAACTTACCTGGACAAATTGTTAATATGGTTCCAAATAGTTCAAGAGAAATTGTCGATATCTTGTTATCTATGGATTCATATATAGATGTTGTGGTACCAAGAGGTGGAAAAAACCTAATAAGAAAAGTACAAGATGCCAGCAAAATCCCTGTTTTTAAACATTTAGATGGTAATTGTCACACATATATTCATGCCAATGCTGATATAAAAATTGCAAAATCAGTTTTATTTAATGCAAAATTACGTCGCACTGGAATTTGTGGAGCTACTGAATCGGTTATTATTGATAAAACAATAATTGATCAAGCTAGTAATATTTTTAAAGATTTGCATGACGAAGGTTGAGAAATTAGAGGTGATACTGAATTTTGTAAAAATGTAAATTATGCTAAACCAATTGACGAAAATGATTATG
>JADHOX010000036.1 GCA_016778805.1 Rickettsiales bacterium | reverse complement strand
GTTGCAATATTTGCTTCTAAATTATGATCACTGCTGGATTGAGTCATATTTTCGCCCAGTTTTAATTGAAATTAAAAGATTTTTGCTTTTTTTCTAAGTACCATTTATCTAGTATGCTATAGTTAGCGAGCTTGCTAATATTCTCTTTTTTCCAGTTATTTTCAATTGCCTTAATTATGCTTTCTCCTATTCTTTCTGCCATCATACATGGGAATGCGTTACCGACTTGGATACACTGATCTTTTGATGAACCAACAAACTCTAAATTATCAGGAAATGTTTGGATCCTTGCCGCCTCACGAACAGTTAATAATCTATTTAGCCACGGATGAATTGGAAAGGCATTGTGCCCTGGAACTAGTGTTATACTTGGCTCATTGCGATGCAGCCGTCTGTATACATGGCTAAAGTTTTTGATTTTCTGGCCAGTCATCTTGGCGTACCTCAGTTTTTCTGGTAATTTTTCAACATCCATCTTCTTACCCTCTTCAACGTATGAGTATCTCTCAGTAATCATAGTTGAATGTTTCATAGGGTCATGATTTTTAAACCTATCTGATGAAGTTTCGTCGGATAAATCAGTTATTACTTCTCCTACTGTCCTGTGTGGGAATTGCCAAGGCTCTGGCTTATCAAAATATTTTGGCTTTGGCCAAGGGATAATATTACCAGTTTTATTAGCTATTAATATAAACCTTTTCCTTTTTTGTGGTATCCCATAATCTGCAGTATTTATTATTCTCCAATCAAGGTCTTTATATCCAATTCTTTTTATTCTCTTGATTATTTCTGTAAGAAAATGGCCTTTATCTAAATTTGCAAATCCTGGGACATTTTCAAGCAAGAACCAATCAGGCTGCAATTTTTTTAGATATTCCAAGTATGTAAAGACTAATTTATTTCTGGGGTCTGTTGATGGGTCGTAATTTCTAGTATTTATAAATCTTCTTTTACCAAAAATTGAAAATCCTTGGCATGGTGGTCCTCCAGCTAATAATGTAATTTTCTTGTCTGATAATTTCTTGATGATCTGGCTATTTATTTCATTATTTGATAAATCACCATTCACATATTCTATACTAGGAAAATTTAATGCATGCGTTTTAGCTACACTGCTGTCAGAATCACAGGCCAAAAGGGGTCTAAATCCGGCATTATTTAGTCCAATTGTTATTCCTCCAGCACCACAGAAGAGATCAACAAAGGTATATTTCTTATTCTGCATCTCATGTGATATCACAGGAACAGAAACGTTATTACTTGACTTAGGGGAATATATTTCTTCTGGACGTGACGACCCACTTTTAGCTCTAAAATGTTTATCAACTGCTAATGCAATATTTGCCGCTAGAAGTGGTGGAACAGCATTACCTACAAGTATACATTGCTTTCTTCTTGAGCCAACAAATGTGTGTTTGTCAGGAAATGTTTGGATTCTAGCAGCTTCACGTGGCGTTAAACTTCGGTCTAACGTGGGGTGAATTGGGAAAGCATTATTTCCTGGGACTAATGTAACAGACTTTCGTTCTCGATGGAGCCTTGTATAGGTGCTTCCAAAATTCTTTCGACGAATATTTTCTGGTAAATGCTTTGCATCAGGAAGTTTTCCTCCTTCTGGGATTAATTTGTAACGTGCCAAAACAATATCTGTATGATTCAATGGTATGTGATTTTTGATGTTCTTATCAGACTCAGTAAGATTATTAATCGCTTCACCAACATTGTTATATGCGATTATATCGCCAATAGTTTCATTTTTTTCTTCTGGGTAAATAAATCTTTTATCTAATCTAGTCCCAAAAAGTATTACTCTTTTTCTGTGTTGAGGAACACCGTAATTTGCAGAGTCTAAGACTCTGAAATAAATATCGTATCCAGCAATGCTGAAATCTTTTGCTAAATTTAATAGAAACTTTCCTTTGTGTAGGCTAACAAGTCCAAGTACATTTTCGAAAACAAAACATTTAGGCTTAACGCTGGCAACAATATTTACATAATATTTAAATAATTGATTTCTAGGATCTGATCCATGTTTATCACCCATCATTGAAAAACCTTGACAAGGAGGCCCACCGATAATTACATCGGGTATCTTTTTACCAATAATTTTTATTATTTCAGAGGGTGGAAGTTGAGATATGTCCCTTCTTATAAATGGCGTTTCAGGAAAATTTAGTAGATGTGTTTTTTCGGCATCTTCATCAATATCACTTGCAAGTAAGCATTTATAACCAATAGAATTAAATCCAATAGAAAAGCCACCAGCACCCGAAAATAGAGATATATATGTTTTCATTGTATTATTTACTTTATAAAATTAATCCTACATATCATAAAGTTTAATTCAAATGATTTTATGTTTTTTACAATTTTTATTACCTGGAGTTTATTAGTTTTATTACTCATAATTATCAATTTGATTGATATTCTAAACTTGACTAAATGAGGAACTAAACGTAATGTAGGGATAAGGTATTTAATCAACCAACTTGTACACCTTGGCATTCTGCCTAAAGTACTAAAGCGGAGGTAAAAATGAAAAAACTTTTTCAAACCATCAATCGTAAATTTTCAACTAAAAAAGAAGTAGAGCCTGAGGTAAAGTCTGTCTCAGAAAGACAGCCCTTGTTCTTTCTTAAAGTTCCTACAGATGGGACTAGAGAAGAGAGGATGAGGGCGCTTGCAGAAGCACTTCAGAAACAAGGTTGGACTATTACTGATAAGAACAATATTCTTAAATAATCAAAATATTGTTATCATAAAAATATGCTGATAAACTTCCTCTTATGAGGAAGTTATCAGTTATTATCGGAATTATATTATTGAGTGTGATTACGATTGATGAGTCAAGGGGGAATGTTCAGGAGTCTATGCTTGAATGTACTAGTTGGCTTACAGAT
This sequence comes from Rickettsiales bacterium, assembly GCA_016778805.1. Classification (GTDB taxonomy): domain Bacteria; phylum Pseudomonadota; class Alphaproteobacteria; order Rickettsiales; family JABIRX01; genus JADHOX01. Next base: position 9,505 of record JADHOX010000036.1, on the reverse strand, counting down.
CAATTGATCTACATGCAAATTAAACCTGAAAATTTATCTATGACGGAGAGGAACTCAAAACTCAGAGATAAGGATACAGGGATAGTAAAGAGTATGACACCTTATGAATTTTCAGATAGGATAATAAACAGTGTTACCACATTTTGGAATATACAAGAATCTAAGGATAAGAAGTATTACATCGGAGAAATTCAATCAGATCCCGATGTGAGATTTAATCTAAATCGTGAAAATCTATCAATAGTTTACAGACTGTATGAAGAAATCGATGTTACAGGTCAGTGCAAAATTCTCAGCACTGATATATCATTTGAAGATCATATAAAAGAGCGTGTTGACTATCTTCAAAGAGAACTAGATACGAAAAATGACATAATTGAACGAACTCTTCAAGAACAACTCAGAAAGAATAAGATATGAAGAATTTATTAGCTATTATTTTTTGTTTTATAACGTCAATAAATCTATCTTTTGCAACAGAATATGATTTGTTCACATTACAGGGGGATACATTAATCTATGATACTGGTGATGTAGATATCAAAGAGGATGATTATAATAATCTCAAAGAAATTCTTCTCGAAAATGATGATATCAAAACTATTCAACTAAACAGTTATGGTGGTGATCTATTTGCTGCTAATGCCATGGGTGATTTAATCGTAGACTTTGAATTGAATACTCACGCAGTAGGTATTTGTGAGAGTGCTTGCATAAACATATTCATCGCAGGAGAAAAAAGAACACTTGAAAGGGGTTCTAAACTTGGATTTCATCGTGCTTACATGGAAGTTGATCTAGTAAGAGAAGATTATGTACTCTTCAAAGATGAAATGGGATGGGAAGATGAATTTGATCTTGCTGTTTATATGTATGATATCGGAATGGATGATGCTTTTACTGAATTAAAATTGTTGTTAGAGAGAGGCGTTGATGCAGACTTTGCAATAAGAACTTTATCTACAGAGAGTGATGGAATGTGGTATCCACGGCGTAAAGAACTAATTGAGGCCAACGTAATAACTGAATAGACTCTTTACCAATGAACTCTAATACAAAATACATAACAGGAAGTTTTTTTGATTTTGAAGTCAATTTTGTAATTGAGAATTTACCAGAGTCTAAAAATAAAAAACTGGATTTACCCTATTCATTTTATCTCACAGAGAAGAATCTCTTAAGAGGAATTCAAACGAAACCATCGAATAAGTTACTTAAAAAAATCCAGGATTGTTATCCTAAAGATAAAATAGATTTTAATAAAAAACCATATTTAATCGATGATAGTGAACCGGTCTGGACCGATATAACAATCGCTCCTAATTTAAAGAAAAAATCAGACAATCCTCAATATGAATTCTACAAAAGCTTAAAAAGTGATTTAGGGGATATGAGTTTTGCAACTAAATTCTTCGTTCCAGAGTTTGATATTCACGAATTTTGTCCAAATGCTGAAAAGAAGGGGGCAAGAATTGTTGATTTTTTTATTCCTAATGCATTACTGGCTATTGAGATAGATGGTAAACAGCATGATGAAAATACTGATAAAAGTAGGGATGACATACTCAAGCAATATTCTATCCAAACTATAAGGATTTCAACTCAATCAGTTAGAGATAGAGATGAAACATATTTTGAAAAAATTGATGAGATAAAAAAATTATTAGCAAGATCTGTATCACTAAAATCGTATAAGAAGAACTTTGATAGTAAGTCCTATTTAGAAGAAAATTATCAATATACATCAATTGCAATTTGTAGATTTCAGTTGTTATTATGTGAGTTAATTAAATCCGGTCAGTTACGTCTCGATTCCAAAAAATGGAACCTTGATGTTCGAAGTGATTTTAAATGTTCTGATGATATTAATTGGGTCAGTATTGCAGTTGATGATTTTTTTGAATGGTTAATTCCAGTATCAAAGATATTTGATGAGAATATCTCTAAGCCCGAAATAACTGCTTACCTCAATGCTCAAGATTCAAGTAATAAAAGTCTTAAGATTGATTTTTCCTTATTCCAAAGACCTTCTGAAGAAAGCTCAAAGAATATTTCAGTAAAAAGTACATATCTAAATAAAATCAAAGTTTATAGAGGTAATAAGGGGCTATCCTATAAAGACTATAATAGTATCACATCCGATGTTCGCACCTCGGAAGAAATAAATTTTCCTCTCACTGATAATGCGATGCAGGGCTTGAATGAATACCTGACACAACTATTTGGTCATCAAAACTTTAAAGATGGTCAATTTAGAATAATAGAGAGAATTCTAGCAAAGAAAAATACACTCGGTTTACTTCCAACTGGTGGTGGAAAATCTTTATGCTTCCAACTCCCATCAAGTTTATCATTGGGATGTTGTGTTGTTGTTTGTCCGATCATAGCGCTTATGAGAGACCATAAAGAAGAATTAGAAAGGCTTGGGTTTAATGGCAGAGCTGAGATAATAGATTCTGATTTAACTGTTGATCAAAAAAATGAAGTTTTAGAAAAAATAAGAACAGGAAAATGTAACTTCGTTTTTATTTCCCCAGAAAGATTCCAGAATGAAGATTTTAGAAATTCAATTTTAACACTATCAAGAAGTGACTCTATATCCTATTTGGTCATCGACGAAGTGCACTGTTTGTCTGAGTGGGGACATGATTTTAGGGTGTCCTATCTCGCATTACCAAATACAATTTTTAATGTACTAAAGCTTAAAATGCCAGTTATTGGCCTTACAGCAACAGCATCAATGCAGGTGCTAACTAATATTAAGAATGAAATTAAACTAAACGATGATGATGTAATTTATAAAATGGAAAATAGAAGGGATGAATTAAATTACAACATTTCCCTGATGGAACATAAAAAGACCATAAAAGTGAGGGAAGACAAAGACAAATACGATGCATTGATAGAGGGCGTCACTCAAATGATGGACAGTGACATAATGCAGAATGAGAATGATGCTGGCTTAATTTTTACTATGCATAAGAATGGTAAACTTGGGTGTTGTGAACTTGAACTAGAAATAAATAAAGATCTACCAGATATTAAAACAGGGATTTATGCAAGTAATCCGGAACCTAAGAAATGGGTATCACCGGATGGAAAAAATAATTCTGGGAATGCTTGGTCTGAATATAAATACATTACACAACAAAGATATAAGAATAACGATATCAATCTTATGATTGCTACAAAATCATTTGGCATGGGTATTAATAAAGAGAATATAAGGTTTTCAATCCACTATGGAATGCCCTCATCACTCGAAGCCCTTTATCAAGAAGCGGGAAGATGTGGGCGTGATGGAGGAAAAGCTGAAAATCTAGTATTATTCTCAGATCCACCGAGCGTTGAAATTGATAATAATATATTCAATCCAAACACACCGATTGAAAAAATAAAAGAATTTCAAAAAAAACACTCTTATGTAATGTCAGATATGATAAGCCAACTATATCTGCTTGTTGGGAATAAAAAGTCTGTAGAAGATGAGACAGCGGATTGTCTGAAGAAATTAAACGAATTATATACTAAAAATTTTACAGATGAGATTGTATTACCAGCGGGAAAAGAAGAGATATTATATAGATTGTTCCAGTTAGGAATTGTAACTGATTGGACAAGAAATAAAATCATAGGAAGTGGTTATGACTCAAATAAAAATGTTTCCTTTGGAGTGAAATTTAAAAAATTATATGATAAGCAGATACCAGATGAAATGCGTAAGAACATTCTTAATGAGATCAAGAAATATGAAAAATCCCAACTGGAAATTGATAAGCACAGTAAAGCATTAGAAGCTATTTCCAAAAATCAAAACAAACAAGATATTAATGAAAATATAATTAAGTATTTAATTAGCTGGAGCAATGACACATTCTTCAGAAATAGATTGCAATCATTAAAAAATTTATACGATTATTGCCGTGATTTTAAAAATACGGGACCAGCAATATTTAAAGAAAAAATAGATGCTTACTTTAGAGTTGATACAGTTTCTGAAAATATATCAAAGAATATAGATAGTTCGCATTATGAAGCACCAAAGAAATTAGATGAAATTTTGTTAGATGATAATCATCAACTAATTGAAAAGGAAAAGGTAGATAATATTATTTACACTGTTGCGCGGTTTTTGGAGAGCTACAAGAGTAACCCATGGCTAGATCTTCTAAGTGCAATGTGTAGACTGATAACAGGTTCATTTGATGACGCAGATGGCAAGGTAAGATTATATCAATTCGTAAAGGATGCGAAAGAGAGTGCCGGAAATTGGAAGGAAACCCTGACTGGTCTTCTTGATTTTGCGCAATATTTATCATCTTCTGAGCGAGAGGAATTATCAAAAGTACTCTGTACTTTTATTAATGATCAAGATGAGTTATTCTTAGTACATAAATATTTAAGGGATAAATACTCAGCACTAATATTTATGAGTCAAATCAACACCCGAATTAGAAAAATGTTATAGAGGTAGTATGGATTTAGAAAATGCTGAAAGCGTAATAAGTGATCTTGAAGAGAATGCAAAAAAAATAAGTGCAGTCACTAAAAGCATTGAAGAATTTAAAAAAACCATCGAGCAGCTAGATAAACTCCCTGGAACTATAGAGAGTAAAGGGAGTGAATATCTTGATCAAATCAAAGATAAACATACATCTTTGGCGAGTGACTTAAGTGCTATCTTAAAAGATCTTGAAAAGCTTCAAAAAAGTATTCCAGAAAGCATGGAAAAGGGAGTTAAGAAAATATCTGATGTAAGTAAGGTCATTGATGAATTTCCAAACAAACTTAGGGATTTAGAAGATGCGAATGCATCTAAGGTTCGCGATCTTCAGGATAATATAAGAATCCAATTAGATAATATTAAACTAGAAACTCAAAAAGAAATAAAAGAGATAAAATCAGAAATAAATAAAACAAATGAAAATATTGAGATTAAAACGAAGAAATTAACAGATGGTGTTAATTTGTCCGCATTAATCTCATTTATTGTTTCCTGTATGGTTGTGTATTTAGTAATGAAGTTAAAGTAATAGTGAATAGCAATTTACTTGGTCCCAATATAATTATTTAAAAACGATTCGAATAGTCTCTGTGCCAATTGCTTTTTCGCTCCTTGACTGGTATACGTGCCAACAGTCCCTTCCTTTCCAACAATCCAATTATCTGAACCAACCACTTTTTTCCCGTTACTATTTGTATCAACATATTTAGTTAATGTGGGGGTTAGTATTCTTATCCATGCTGATTTATCTGAGTAATCAAATTTTTTATCAACATTTGGAGATTCATAGTAATTTAGTATCTTGCTTATAAAATCAGTCAACGCTTCAGCTGAACTAGATTTGATCATATTATAATTCATTTTTATGACATTTTTTTCTGAAATTTCACTCTCAAAACATTCTGGGAATACTTCTCTAATTGCCTGCCATATTGTATTTACGTAGTTATATGTGACATTATCCATAGTTTCTTGAGGTTTTTGTTCTTTTCCATACTTTCTTTCAACAAAAGATTGTATCGGTTTTACAACTTTTTTTGCCATAATTCCGAGTTTTATAGGTCTAGTTTTTTTGTCATTGTAATCTGATACCATATCATACCAAACACTAGAAGTGTCTTCATTAAGTTTCTGTGAAACTTGGTAGGCAAATATTAAATCTTTTGATTTTGTGAGCTGGATTTCGCTGTCAAAGTCAGTATCCCCACTGTTATGACCTAAAACAAGGATTCGCTCCGCACCTTCAATTTCCAGTGGCTTATTATACTTATTTAAAAGATAAAACATAAAGGCTTCAAGCGATGGCTTTTCTGTAAAAGTAAGAGTAATATTTAGATGTAAATTTCTCAATTTATCAGCTGTAGAACCATGCCCTCTATCCTCAGACTCTCTAATAGCTCTTTGAAGTCCTGTATATCTGGTCTGCCCATCAACAATGTACATATCTCCTAAGCTTTCTTGGTAAACAAATTCATGGATCCCTCCTATACAGTCTTCAGTATCATTTAGTGGATTGACATAATTCAATCCAGCGGTTTTATTACGAATGTTAAGATTAATGTTATCGATTAATGCTTTTGTATCCATGTTCTCTAGATCAGGTTTTGTTGAATTTCTGAAGCTAAGGAAGCGATCTTTAACAGCGTTAATTCTTGTTTCTTTTGGTTGCCTCTGATAATTAAAATCCTTGATATCATCCTCTGTGTCATACCATGGTATTGTACATTTTGGTAACTCATGAAATTTAACTACACCGGTAAAAGTTCTTACACCAGGGATTAAGTCTTCGCATCTTATTAATCTATATTTTCGGTCAGCCATATAATACTCCTTATTATGTTTATATGTGAAACATATTATAAAAAAAATACTATGTCAACATATAAATTGATATATAAAATAGGGCCCTATTTTATATAGTAGACAAAAAAATTATCTAGGAGTTATTACTAAAATTATTTATTAGTTTTTCTCTGTGTTTATTCAAGAGTTTCATTGCAAAGTCTTTCCTTGCGCTATTATTTCCTATACTTCCCATTGAGCCATCTTTACCAACTAGCCAATTTCTATGACCTTTAACAAATTTGCCGTTTGAGTTTTTTTCTCTCATATTTAGAAGAATTGGTTCTAATCTGGCTTGCCAATCAGCAATACTTTCTAAATCAAAACTATCCTCACTTAGAAATTGCCTACTAAATTTCATCTTAATCATCTCTACCATTAATGTAGTAAGAATATTTGCAGAGGAAGCTTTTTGTATATTATATTTATTTCTAAATTTTCCAAAACATCCGGGATATACCATACTTACAGCTTTCCAGTATGAGTTAACCCAAGATAATACTACTTCTACTCTCTCTCTTCCCCTTGTGTGAATATTTGAATTTTTTTTCTCTAGGTCATCAAATAATTTAAAAATAGGTTTGAGGACAAGGTCTACCATAGATTTTTGGTCAATTATTTTTTTACCTTCGTTATAGTCTGTGACACTATCAAACCATAAACTATTTGTATCTTCATTAATTCTATCGCATGCTTCCATGATATCTATGTCTTTATCAATTTTTGAAATTACAATTTCTTCCAAAAATTTTTCATTATTATTTTTCCAGCCATGGTAAAGAATTCTTCTCACTCCACTTGTGTCTAATGGTTTACTATATTTGTTTAATAAATAAAAAATAAATGCTTCATCAGAAGTGTCTTTGGTAAAGGTTAGTGCGAAATTTATAGTTGTTTCTCTTAAACTTAATGCTCTACCGGGATCCTGAATTTCAAGTATTTTTATAGCTTTATCTAGTCCTCTTACTCTTGTTTGACCATCCACTATATAAAATTTACCCAATTCGGGAGTATATTCAAATGTATAAACTTGACCAACTCCAGTTTTATCTGCATGTAAGGGGGTCAATAATTTTTCGTAAAAATGTGATGGCGATGTAGTTCTTATATTTAAGTTTATATTATCTATGAGGGCCACTTCTCTAATTATCGTATCTTTTTCTATAAATCTCTGTGCAATTTGTTCAATTCTTGATGGTGTTGGTTCTCTTTGGTAATTATTCATATCCCCAATTCCTGGTTTGTAAATGGGGGTTTCGTAATTATCAATTAAGTTTGAGAATTTAGTAACTCCAACGAATGAGTCAACCCCACTAATTACGCTTGCTGCTTTTAAGAGGACAAATTTAATTTTTCTTGGATTCGGATTTTCTTCTCTAGAAGAAATTCTATTAAAGTCGATATCTTCAGAAGGAGGTTTATTATCACGATGAGAGGCATCCATTTGTGACTCTTGGGTTATTGATACATACATCTTAATGCAATGATGGCCTTGGGGTGTTATATGCCCATCTTCAAAATTATCAACGTTACCCGTTCCCAAGAATGTAAATGGAGGGTTATTATCCCATCTGGCAAAGAAATATATTGTTAATTCGCCTGAGAGGATTTTTTGAAACAAAGGATTTGAAGAGTGTTTATTAGGTTTACTAAACCATAGTATTTTATTCTCTTTCTCATCATAATGATTTTCAAAATCATGTCCAGTTCTACCGGGCAAACCTATATTCATAAAAACAAAGAGATTTGAGTCAATTCTAGCATACCCAGTTGTCCAATCATCACCTCTTGGAGGGTCTTCTGGTCGAATGATCTTAGCTATTTGATCTCTAGTATATTTAGCTTTTCTTTTAAACATATAAAAATACTCTTACTTTTCTTTATAGTTCAAACCATAATTCTATTATATGTGAATTATAATTTCTTTTGAAGCTTTTACTTTGTTGATAGTAGTCCCACCCTCCAAAGGTGGGACTACTATCAACAAATAAAGAAGTAAAAATATTATTTACCTTATTGACCCTGTTTACTCTTTAATATCAGTCAACAGGGTCAATAATCCCTTTTAGAATTCTGATTTATCGTTATAAGACAAGTGTAAGGCATGGTCGTTTTGAGCATAGTATTTCGTATTCCCCTCAGACGTACAATGCTTGACAAATCCTTTTATATGAAGCTTACCAATGGCTCTTGAGATTTCTTGTTTTGTAAACTTAGATTTTCTGAATGGTAACCCAAGTTGTGACAATATTTCTCCTCCACATGGTTCACCGTTCATTGTTTGATTTACAATGGTGTTCATGAGTGTTAGTAGCTCTGATTGACTAATCCTATTTGGATATTCACAAATTCCCATAAGTTGATAGTTTTGTCGAATATCAAGATTGTATTCGAGGTCGCACCACATTCTCATAATAGTCAGAACAGCTTTCTGTGTCGAACCTAGTTCAGATGTTAGGGAATTATCGTCCATAGAAAACAAACAAGTATCCTCATTCCACGTTAGTCTTACAGGTCTGCTGATTGCTATATCTTTCCCTGTAACAGAGAGCATTATATCTTTGGTATTGCTACCGGCCCTTTTAACACTGAGCAGTGTATCCATAGAACCTGTATAGGCAATCGAACCATGCGCGTCCATAAATTGATTAGTACCTGTACTTTTTCTGTCGTGATGAACAAATACGATTGCACAGCTGTTATCGTGCGCAATCGGTGAAAACATCTTACACCATTTCTGCACCTTGACATAATCCTCACGCCCAAGCGATTTAACATGGCTAAGGGTGTCAATAATAACAAGCCTTGGTTTCACTTCCTCTATCGTAAGCTTTAGGTTCTCAGCGAACCTCTCATTTACTTCTGTGAGTCCAGCGGATACACCAGCACAAGAATAGATGTAGTTCCTAACGGATGGTTCTAAACAACCACTCTTTTGTAATCGATTATTCAATCGATGTTCAGGGTCTTCAAAAGAATAGTACAAAGATGTTTCGCCCAATAGGGCTAGTTGCTTACACCAACCTAAACATACCCAAGATTTACCGATTTTTGGCTCGCCAAAGAACAAAGCAGTTCCCTGTGGTAGTATGTGGTCGATTATATGGTCTGGCTCTCTAAACTCTTTTTTAAGCCAATCATCGCCTCTGTTGAAGTAGT
>JADHOX010000035.1 GCA_016778805.1 Rickettsiales bacterium | reverse complement strand
TGAATGTACGGAAATAGTGAGAGTGTGAATTACTTTCAGCTCCAGCATTTTTGAAGATCTGATTATATAGATCTTGTTCATCAGAATTTTGTTTTATATCATCAAGAAAAGAAGATGTCTTATATATTAAAAATTCTGGGATACTATTTAATCCTAAAAATTTAATATAACTATTTTGACAGATCCTATTTGAAATTAAGAAATATTCATTTGATTCATTACTTTTCATAGTTTCACTTGGTCTTAAATAATAGAACATTAATTTTGCGACAACATTTAATAATGTTTGTTTATCTTCTGATCTTTTTAATAAATTGTTAATAATATTTAAAAAAGGCTGTTTGTCAGGTCTGATTTTATTTAATAATGGGGCTGTTTCTAAAGTCTGATTTCCTGAGACCGGAATAATTTTTTGTACGTCATGTTGCTCACGAGGATCACTGGTAAGTGTTTGTAATTCTGAATCAGTTTCATCAGTCCAGGATGTGATAGAATTGGCTTTAAAACTCGCAGATTCTAATGCTTTTTGGGAGCGACCTTTTTGTAGTGCATATATCTGTGCATAAATTTCAAATAAAGGTTCTGCTAAAGACTGGTTTAAATTTATTCTAATCTTAGAGCCCAAATCAATTAAAAAATCTTTGATATTTTCATTGCTTGCAACTTCATCAGAGATATTATGAAGAGTAATTAATTGTTGTTTTGCTGTATCTTTTATATCAAAAAATAAAAATACTTTGAGATTGTTCCAAAAACTTTCAATATTTTTCTCATAATTTGGGACTCTACTCAATAGAATATCGAATAAATTTAACTTTTCTAGTGATGTAATTTTCTTCAGTGCATTATCATAATCGATATCTGCTAGTTTTTTTTCATCTTCTTTTTCTCTAAAAGTTTGTAATAGAGATGTTAATCCTGCAATATTACTATCATCTGTTTTTGTAAAAAAAGCACCTGTGTTTGTTCCTTGAAAATACTTGATAAGTTTTTCGGAAATTTTATCTGTTTTATCTTTTGGAGGTATATTATCCAAAAAGTTTCTAGTTAGATTTTCAACCACCTGTTTTTGAGTTTTAATTACTGCTCTATTACTTAAAATTGATGTTTTCAGATTTGTTCTGTTCAAATTATTATCTGCTGCGTTAAGATATTTTAATGATTGTATAATAGCTTCATCCTTAACATCGATCTCAGTTGTTAGAATATTATTGTTTAAATTATAATAGTTATCTGCATCAATAAATAATAATATGTCTCTAATAATATCAGGAGGATTTTTAGCTAATAAGTTTTGTATTTTTAAATGATTAATAATTAATTTATCAGCTTTAAAACTAACATCTAAAGGAAATGTTTTATTAGGATCATTGGTTAAAATTTCAATTATAAGTTTAAAAATATTTGATAGCTGTTTATATTGTTCTTTTTTTTGGGGTTTATTTCCTGCAATAAAAAAGCCATATTCTTGAGTTATATTAAAATAATAATCTTCTTTTGTTTTAAGCCAAAAATCATATAAAAACAAAATTGGTGTTTTTATACTAATTTCACTTTGAGATTTCAATTGTGCTTCACAATATTTTTCAAAGATTTCAGTGTTTTGAATCATTGCTGCGGCAAGGAAACAAACAATCTTTTGTAATGAAGTTTTTTGTTTTTCTAAATTCTTTAAATCTACTAGTTGTTTTGAGGGATGATGTGAGCTATCATAAATATATCGATCACAAAAATTCATGGAATAAGCATAATAGTCAAATAACTTGGAATATGTTTCTATGTTGTCTTGTGAAATGTTTAAATCTATGACTATTGCTTGATTATTTTCTGATAAAAAGCTAAGGCATTCTGTCAAAACCTGAGTTTGATTGATTTCAGAAGTGCATGATGAAACTTCTGTAACTTTTTTTGTAAATTGCCGTTCCAATGTTTGCAGCGAATCTTGTGAAATGCTCTTATGATTCCTAGGCATTTTAAAGTTTGAGATTGAGCTAAGAGTTTGATCTTTCTTCGCATTTATTGCATTTTCAAAAATAGAAGTTTCATGATGTGGCTTGGCTTTAGTCGATGTTTGCAGCGAATCTTTTGAAATGCTCTTATGATTCCTAGGTATTTTAAAGTTTGAGATTAAGCTAAGAGTTTGATCTTTCTGCTTATTTATCTCAGTTTCTAAGATAGAAGTATCCTGAAGGAGTTTGGCTTTAGTCATTTCTAGAAGATTTGTACTAATAACTGGTTCAGATAATTCTGGAATATCATTCTTCAGAATAAAATTTTTTAAAAACTCAAGGGCAAAATTTTGTTTTAGATTTATGTTATGAGAAGCTTTTAATTGATTGTTTTTATAATCAATTATTTGAGTTTTATCACTTTGTTGTAAATAAGATATTATATCCTCTATATTCTTGATTGAAAGAGGTAGTTGAGCTATGGATCTTGCACCAGAATCTTTGATATGCTGGCTAGTTTTTTCCAGATGTTTAGAAAAATTTTTGAGTTCGTTTAATTCTATTGTAAAAGTACTTAATTGAACAATGTTGACACTCTCTCCCGTCAATCCCCAAATTTTACGTTTAAAATATTCGGGTAATGTAGGATTAGAATCAAGGAAGTGGTTTAATATATCTTGTAGGGGCTGGATTTCTACTCCATTTTTGGAGCCCTCGAGGCTTTGATTCGCTTTTAGAGTATTTTCTAAGTTTTTTTTTAATGTTTCTATAAGTTCAACAAAATTACGGTAATATGTATTATACTCCTCAAAACTTTTCCTTATTAATTCTTTCATCTCTCAAAATCTTTTAATTCAATTTATGGCATTTTTTATAATGCCATGACACATCATTTTAGAATCATAAAATGGCTCTTATTAGTTTATATATTTTCTAAATTGCTATTATAAATCGTAATGTAGTTTTAGAAATTTTGCTTCCTCAACATAGTCTAAATTTGATATTTCTTCAAGAATTGAGGCATTAATATCGTTATCGACAGAAATTAATGCAATGGCATTACCTGAATTTTTATCTTTACGTCCAAGATGGAAATTAGCAACATTGACACTGTTTTCTGCAAGTATTAGACCCAAATTTCCAATAAAGCCAGGTTTGTCTTGGTTACGAATAAACAAAGTGTTACGCTGTAACTTTGCTTCAAGTTGTATATTGTTTACTGATATAATTCTTGGCTCTTGTCCAAATAAAGTTCCTGCAATATTCACTGTTTCATTATCAGTTTTAATATCAATTGCAATTTCAGTTGAGTAATTACCCTGTTTGTTGCTACTAATGACATTAACATTAATGCCTCTTTTCCTTGCAACAGATAAGCTATTTATTAAATTCACATTTTCAACAGAATGTCTAAGAATGTTTTGAGTAATAGCGTGAGTAAGAGGTTGCAGATTTAATTTTGAAACATTACCGGTATAGGTTATGGTAATTGATTCACATGCTCCAAAAGCTAAAGCCCCAATAAAATTTCCTAGATCAGAGCCAAGAGCAATGTATGGAGAAATTTCTTTAGCATCTTCTTTCGAAATAGCAGCGATATTAATCGAATTTTCAATTATATTATCGTTAAGATAATTAGAAATTTGTTGTGCAACTTGTTCTGCAACATTTGTTTGAGCCTCAACTGTCGAAGCACCAAGATGTGGCGTGCATACAACATTTGCATGGCCAAATAATATGTTTTCTTTTGCGGGTTCTACTTCAAATACATCAAGAGCTGCTCCTGCTATATGTCCATTATCTAACGCAACTTTTAGATCTGATTCATTAACTAAACCACCTCTTGCACAATTAATTATAAAAGCTCCTTTCTTACATTTTGCTAATGATTCGGAATTTAGAATGTTTTTTGTCTTGTCAGTAAGAGGGACATGCAGAGAAATAAAATCGGCATTTTTATATAATTCTTCAATATCAACCTTTTTTATACCTATCTCATTTGCTCTTTCATCAGTTAGAAATGGATCGAAAGCAATAACATTCATCCCAAGTCCTTTAGCTTTTTTAGCCGCAATTGCTCCTATATTACCACATCCAATAACAGCAAATGTTTTGTTTGATAATTCTGTTCCCATAAAAGCTGATTTTTCCCACTTGCCTTGATGTGTTGAACTATTGGCTTGAGGAATTTTGCGCGCTAAGCTAAACATCATTGCTATTGCATGTTCTGCAGTTGTTACGCTATTACCAAAAGGTGTGTTCATTACAATAATGCCTGCTTCAGTGGCTGCCTCTAGGTCAACATTATCAACTCCAATACCGGCTCTTCCAATAACTTTCAAATTTTTTGCAGAATTAATTATTTCCTTTGTAGCTTTGGTTGCAGACCTTATCGCTAATCCATCATAATCGGAAATTATTGCCTTTAATTCATCAGCTGATAAACCGGGTTTAAAGTCGACATCGATATTATTTTGCTTGAAAACATCGATAGCTAGATTACTCATCTTATCAGAAATTAATACTTTTGGCATTTTTGCATCATAATTATGTTAAAACCCAGGCACCATAACAGATTATAATTTAAGATTCAAATTATTATGCATAAGTTACTATCCTTATTTTTCATTATTATTTTTCTTGTTTCATGTAGTTTTAATAGAAAAGCTTCTGATCTAAATATGTTTAAAAATACAGATTTTCAGAAAAATTGTCAGGAGCTGGAAATCGAAATTGAAAATTTATTGTTTAAAAAAAAGAAAACGCAGCAAAGTAAAAATTTAACTCATGCTAAAAATATAACTTTTTATATATTGGCGGTACCAACAGCTTTTATGTCTTTACTATTGTTAAGTTCTGATAAGGATGCTGAAAATCAGTTATATATTTTAAATAAACGTATCAACCATCTTGAAGATTTGATGATTATTAATTCCTGTCAAAAGGATCAAATTTGATGGGCAGCTTCATTGGCTAATTTGTCAACTTTCTCATTCATTATATTTCCGTTATGAGCTTTAACCCAGCTCCAGGTAATATCATGTTTAAGTGATTCTTTATATAAATCCTGCCATAATTCTTGATTTTTTATTGGTTTTTTATTTGCAGATTTCCAATTATTTTTTATCCAATTATGAATCCAGCTTGTAATACCTTGCTGGACATATTTTGAATCAGTATAAACTGTAATTTTGCATTTTTCTTTTACTAATTTTAATCCTTCAATTACGGCCTTAAGCTCCATTTGGTTATTAGTGGTATTTGCCTGAGATCCAAAGATTTGTTTCTCGTTATTTTTATAAATTAATATTGCTGCCCAACCGCCATTACCAGGGTTATTTAAACAAGATCCATCAGTGTAAATAGCAATTTCTTTGGTTCTAAACATTTTATATTTTAAGCCCGCGCCATTTCTTGAAAAAGTTAACTCGATGTAAAAATTCATCAGGGTTTTTCAAATTGATATGTGAATCATTTGTCGCCCCATGAAAGTAATCATAAAGTCGCGTAAGATAAAACCTGGTAGCAGCTAACAAACACAAATCCCGAAAATGTTTACGTTCTAATTTCGAAAGAGGTCTGACTTTATTATAACTATTAATTATTGCTAATGCTTTTTCTTTATTAAACCTAATCTCATTCTCAAAGCACCAAGCATTAATAGCTATAGCAAGATCATATGCTAAGTGATCATAGCATGCAAAGTAAAAGTCTATTAGTCCTGAGATATTGTCATTTGCAAAGAAAATATTATCAGGAAATAAATCAGCATGAATAATACCTTTAGGAAGGTCTTCCTGGTTTTGTGCAAATTCATGTAAATCTGTGTTTAAAATCTCGTCAATTAAAGAGTAGGCTTCAGGATCTAATGCTCTTCTAGTAATTAATTCTTGAAATAGTTTTTTGCAGCCTTTCAAATTATAAAGGTTATCTCTTTTGCCTTCAAAATCAGAGCAGTTTTGATGAATATTTGCAACTAATGAACCAAATTTGTTCATATGGTCGATAGTATGATTCTGCATTATGGATTCACCGCTAAGAAATGATATGATTATTCCCGTTTTAGCATTAAATGAGAATAAACGACTATTATTTTGATTCTCAATAACATGAGGCACAGGAAAGTCTTTGTTAGCAAGATGTTCCATTAAACGAATAAAAAAAGGTAAATCTTGTTTTGAAACCCTTTTTTCAAAAAGTGTCAGAACATATTTTTCGCTATTGGTCTTTAAAATGTAATTAGTATTCTCAACTCCTGCCATAACAGGAATAGCCTCTTTAAAATCCTTAATAGGATATTGTTTAAGAATAGTTTCTATATCGCCATGTGAAAGTTTAGTTATTACAGCCATAATCAATCATAAAATTATGCCAAGATTTATCACCATATACCAATAAGTTGCAATCAAATTTTGATTGTTGATTGCTGTATTCTTGCATCTTAACTAAAAACCAATTATAAAATCTAAAAATCACAAATTATTATGCCAATTGAAAAGCTCCATAAAGAAAAAAAACATAAAAATTATGCAATATTAGGTGCGATTGTAGTTTTTATTATTTTTGTTTTTGGTCTAACTATAGCCAGATTATCTCTATTCTAATTTGCGCTAATCTAATTGTTTTATTAAATAGAATGAAAATATAATTTCTTAACTTTTGAATTATATTTTTATCAAATCTATTTCTATAGATCCTATTTAAGTTTATGCCAATTTTCAGCAATTGCTAAATTAACTGTTAAAGGTACTGAAAGTTTAAAAGCATTTTCCATGCCATTTTTGACAATATCAGCACATATTGTTTTTTCAGCTTCAGGAACTTCATAAATTAATTCATCATGTACCTGAAGAATTAATTTGCTGTTTAGCTTTTGTTTTTTTAGTTCTTTATCAATATTTATCATAGCTATCTTGATAATATCAGATGCACTACCTTGAAGAGGTGCGTTAATTGCAGCTCTTTCTTGAAAGGATCTCACCATCCCGTTCTTAGTATTAATATTAGGGAAATATAATTTACGACCTATTAATGTCTCAACAAAAAGATTGTTGCGGCAGTTATCTAAAACTGTGTCCATATAGATCTTAATTTCTGGATATTTTAAAAAATATTTATCAATGAAGTCTTTTGCTCTTTTCCTTTCAATATTCAACCTTTCTGCTAGTCCATAGGCGCTAATGCCATATATTATACCAAAATTTATTTGTTTAGAATGACTCCTCATTTCATCTGAAACCTGATCTACTGGGATTTCAAACATTTCAGCAGCAGTAGCTCGATGAATGTCTTTACCATCTGCAAAGGCTTGTTTTAGTGATTTTACGTTAGCAATGTGAGCAAGAAGACGAAGTTCTATTTGTGAATAATCAGCACCGATAAATTTAGAATCTTTAGGGGCTATGAAGCATTCTCTAATAAGATCTCCTTCTGCAGATCGAATAGGGATATTTTGTAAATTTGGATTCGAAGAACTTAATCTACTTGTTGAGGTTAAACAGTTATTAAAAATACTGTGGATTCTGTTAGTGTTTTTATTAATGCTTTTTGGTAACGCCTCGGTATAAGTTGATTTAAGTTTGGCAAAATGTCGCCACTTTAAAATTAAACTAGCAATTTCATGTCCGTTTGCTTTTAAATCTTCTAATACATCTGATGAGGTGGATTTGTTTTTAGCTTTCGCAGTCTTTTTCTTTGTCTCTAATGCTAACTTGTCAAATAATATTTCACCAAGTTGTTTAGGTGAGGCTATATTAAATTCTTCTCCGGCTATTTGGTATATTTTAATAGTTAGATCATTAATTTCTCGAGCAAATTCATTTGATAAAGCTGAAAGCTTATCGACAGAAACGGAAATACCATTTTGTTCCATGTTAAATAAAAGATTATTTATCTTACGATCAAGCTTTTGATATATATCTAAATGATTTTGTTTAACTAAGTCGTTAAATAAATGGTCAGTTTGATTAAAATTAATATTAAGATTTATAGCTATATCTGAAGCTATGAAATCGGACTTTAATAGGGCGGCTCTTTTACTAATTAGTTTATCATTTTCTTCAATTGCGAGCAAATATTCGACAAGGTCAAGATCGATTACATTTGAAAAACTTTCAATATTTGTGCTTATACTTAGATCCAAGGCTAGGAAATGCAAAAATTCTTTTAAATTACTGATAATAATTTTAAGTGATTTATCATTTAAAAAGTTAAGACATTGTTGTTTCAGTTTTTTTAGTAATTCGTCTATGTCCTTAAATAAGGATGAATTATTGTCAGGCTTTATATGATAAAAATAATCTTTATCTTGTGAAAGTATAAATAAAAATTCAGCAGTTTTAGTATGAAAATGAAATAATCCAATCCGCTCTAAATTTGTTAAAGATGATAATTCCTTGATATTATTTTCAGAAATTTCAATTAACTCTTTTTTTACATTGTTTTTTACTACCTTCTGAACATTGCTGTTAACAGCATCACTAAAATTAGCGCTAATTTTAGATTTTAAGGCAATAAAGCCATGAAAATCAAGAAATTCTATTAATGCCTTTTCGTTAAATTGATGAGGTTTTATAGAATCAAGATTAAAATTTTGGAATCTAGGCTTGGTTAAGTCTATTAGCTCCTTAGATAAATAAGCATTCTCTTTACCTTCATTTAATAACTTTTGTATTCTTGGTTTTTCTATTTGATCTATAGAATTATAAATATTATCTAAATTATTGAATGTATTTAATAATGTTGCTGCAGTTTTCGCGCCAATTCCTTTTACCCCAGGTATGTTATCTGAGCTGTCCCCTAATAAAGATAGATAATCACAAATTTGATTTGGCATAACCCCAAATTTTTCATAAACCTGTTCTGATCCAATAGTCTTGTTTTTCATTGGATCAAACATATTTACGTTTTTTCTGATTAGTTGCATCAAATCCTTATCAGATGAGATTATAGTCACCTCGTGATTCATTGCTTCAGCTTCATATGATAATGCTGCTATTAAATCATCAGCCTCATAGCCATCTTTTTCTATAGTAGTAAGATTAAAAGCTTCGGCAGTATCCCTAATTAAAGGAAATTGCGGTTTTAAATCTTCTGGTGCTGGAGGTCTATTTGCTTTATATTCTTTGTATATGTCATGACGAAAGGTTTTTTGTCCTGCATCAAGTAAAATTATTATTTTATCATCAGGGTATTTTTTGATCATTCTATGCAGCATATTTGCAAACCCAAATACTGCACCAACATAAACACCTTGTGGATTCTTTAATGGTGGTAACGAATGATATGCTCTAAATACAAAGCCATACCCATCAATAAGAATGACTTTCTGCATAGTTTTAAACTGATTCTACAATTTTCTTTAAACTTTCTTCCAATGATTGTGGTTGAGAATTCTCAGAAACATTGTCATTAATTTGAACTTGTTGCCAAGGGTAGAAAATGATCATTTTTGACATTTTTCGTAAATCATTACCAAAATCTAAATAACCGCCATCATAAGATGCCAGATATTTCATATACTGTAATTTTGATCTTAGTAAGTGAACATCATTTTGATAGTCTCTGTGATTCTCAAGAACTGATGCAATAGACTCGCCTTCTAAATCATTACATTGAATCTCTATTTTAAATTTTTCAGAATCACCATCTAAAATATCCTTTTTAGCTGTGATTTTAACTTGTAAATTCGTCTTATTTAAAAAGGTTTGATATTTACTGAAGACAAAGAAAGCATTTGATATTAGTTCTTTAATTAATGCTCCATCAATATTAAGTTCAGGTAAATTCTCATCAATAACTGAATCACAAACAATCTCAAAGTTTTCAAGATATTCAGGTTTTTTATTTTTAATGTCATTAATTGTATCTGAGATAAAAATAGGAACATTAAGTCTTTCTGAAAGCCCTCTTTGTGATTTTAAATGTGATTTAAAAAAGCTCATTGTGTCATTAATAATCCCATAAAAATAAAAAACCGTTAAATATACATCATTGTAATATGATATATATTCGGGATCTATATCACCAATTGCTCTACTTGAGATAATGTCTCCAAAGGCAATAGTCGCTTCTAAAGGGTGTTTTAATTCATTGGATAAATACCCAATTGTAGATTCAGAGTTTTTAATAACATTCTCCATAGCCTGATCACGTTTAATGTTTTGTTCTTCAAGACTATTTATTTTTGAGATTATTCCTCTTAATAGAACCTCCAATTTTACTAATTCATTTTTACTATCTGAGAAAAAAGGACTAGATTCAGATAAATGAGCTTTTTCAGTACTTTTGTTGATTAAATATTGAATCGGTTGAGATATCGTCTTTTGAAATAAATTCGCAAGAATAAAAGCTAAAACAACAACTACACTAAAAATAATTACTCCAATAAGAAGCAAATTATTGACATAATCATTAGCTCTATCAAGATTCGTCTCAATAAATAAATGACCAATAATTGTGTTATCAACCTGACTTGAGATTATTCTGTATAAGCTGTATAAATCATCACTCTTATATAAGTTTGGTTCTTTGAGAACCTTAGGGCAATCATTGCCTTTATAAATACCTGAAAAATAACTAGCAAATTGACTACCATCTTGGGTATAAATACAAGCTCTAGAAATAGATTTATTTACCTGTAGAGCATTTAAGCTTTCTATTGCTGAAGAATTATTATTAAATTCAAGCGCTGCATTGACTCTATCGGCTATTAGCTTTCCGCTAATAAGTAATTCAGTTTCAATCTGGTTTTTAATATTTTTAAGTCCAACAACTGAAATTGCTAACATTGATATTGAGGCGCAAACTAAACTGACAGTTAGGATTATAACTAACAATTTATTTTTTACGCTTAAATTGTCAAAAATGTTGTTTTGATTATTTTCCATTATTTACTAATCTCCAGAAGTTTTGCATTAAAGAAAATTTCTTTCTTAATTGCTAAGTCATTATTAATTACAAATTTATATTTTCCTTTATACTTATAAAACTCAACAAGGCCACTATTGTCAGTGAAATACTTTATTTCAGCAAATGTAAGTATAGGGTAATCTTTTGTGTAATCCAGCACAATTTTGTAATCCTCAAAATTTTTCTGAAAGAAAATTATACTACAGTTTTTTGCGTTCTTTAATGCTGGCTCGTTAATGAGTGTTAAATTTGTATGTTTTGAATAGTCTAAATCCTCAATAATAAAATCAACTTCTGTTGCATTAAAGCCATATAAGCATAATTTTAAATTATTAGAATCAATTGGCATGTTATCAATAAAATCAAGTACTTTAAGTATAAATGCTAATTTTACTTGGTTTTCATTATATTCATTAGCAAGCGCATCTTTGTTAACAATAAGCATACTCAGAACAAATAATGCTAAAATCAAAAAGCATTTAATTTTCTTGAAAAGACTATTTTTAAATGTGTTTTGACTCAGCTTAATCATGAAAAGACCCTAATCTCAAAATTTGGTTATCAAAGTTTAGGTGCAAATGAGATTTGCTTGAGATATCAAGCATTCTTGAAATAAGTTTACTGAAATGCAAGTTAGTTAATAGTTTTTTAAGATCAAATTTATTAAAATTCGCATATGTAAGCTCAATATCTAAATCTTCATAGAGAGGTATCTTAGGAATATGTTGGTCAATTACATCATATTTTATACCTGCTTTTTGTGAGATAATTCTAAAAATTCTAGATTTGTTTTTTGCTGTTATTGCAAACATTAATCCGCAGCCTTCTTTAAATGCCTTAGCCCATGCTAAGCCTAATATTTCTTTTGTGACTCTTCTGTCTCTATAATTGTCGAAAACAGCTATTTTGGAGATCTCGCATATGTTCGAAGTGCCCGTTAGTCCATATTCTCTAATGATATTATTAATATTAATCTTGGTTGATTTCTCTAAAGGTAAAGTTCTGAATTCATTTAATGATCTTGTATATAAAACTGCTCCACCGATAATTTTATTGTTCGACATTATAATTATTGGAGATGCTGAATTATCAAAAATTATGTCATATGGGTTTAGTTTGTAAGATTTTAAACCCAAAACGTTTCGATAGCAGTCTTCAACAAGGTTACAATATTCCTTTATAACATCATGTGACTTATCAAGTCTTGCATATATATTTGAAAAGCTATAAATCTGCATTTTGTTTAAAAGTTATAGCTAAGGCTTGCATAAAAATTTCTTCCAATTTCTGCATTTTGCGAAAATAAGTCTGCAGAAAATTCTTGATGATATGAGTCAAAAAGATTTTGTCCAACAAGTTTGATTGAAAGGTTTTTTGTCTTTTTATAAATTAGGCTTGTGTCAAATTTAGTATAAGCTTCAACTTCTTTACCAGATGCTGTTAAATTATCAGAAAAATATAGCATATTTGATAATTGTAGCTTGCTTGAGAAGTTGTAATAAGATTTTAAACTGAGTTGATTATATGGTGACCTACCTTCATTTGATATATTGTCACTAAGATATGTAAGGCCAGTATCATTTTTAGTGTCAACCTTTAGGAACGAGT
>JADHOX010000004.1 GCA_016778805.1 Rickettsiales bacterium | reverse complement strand
TCTATTTCTTTTTTTGTCTCAATTTTAAATTTTTATTTTCTTTCTCAAGCCTTGCTAAATCATCACTTTGAGATTCAATAATTTTCTTTAATTTTTGTTGGTCATTTTCTGAAAAACTATCTATTGTTTTAAACAGGCTTTTTAAATCCCTTAATTCTTCTTCTAAAGATTTAACAAAATTATCACTATTTGAATGTTTTTTACTAAGTTCTTTATTTTTATTAATTTCTAAATTAATTTTATTTTCAGCAATTAACAATTTATCTTTTAGAATAGCATTTTGATCATCAGCTGATTTTAATAGATTATTTACTTTAACTATCTCATCTTCATAAAAGCTAATTTCTTTCATATAAGAATTATTGGTGTTTTTTAATTCTTCAACATATATTTTTTGATTATATTCAATCTCATTTTTTAAATTTTCATTTTTTTGTAACAATAATTTATTGTCATTATCTAATTCAGATTCATTTAATTGAATTTGAGCTTTTAATTGATCAATTGTTTTAAAGCTTTTACCAAGATCAAGCTTTAATGACTTAAAATTTGCCTCAGCTTCAAATAATTCTCTTTCTAATGATGATTTATTTTTTAATAATTCATTTTTAATTTTATCATTCTCGACAATAGTCTGTTCAGCAGACATTAATTTTTCAGATAATTCATGAATCTCTTTGTTAAATTCTTGACGAATTTCATCTGTATGGTTTTCGTGATATTTATTTAATGAATCAATTTTGTTTTTATGTCTTTCAATCTCTAATAACATATTTTCTGATAAAACTGATAATTTATTCAACTCTTCAGAATTCACTTCATTTTCTTCTTGTAGATTCAGAATTAATTTTTTTTGTTCAGAAATCTCATTAGTTAAATTTTTGTTTTCTAATTTTACCTGCTCATATTTTTTAACATTCTTTTCGATAGATTTTTCTAATAACATAAGCTCTCTAGCTTTATCATCTATAATAATTTCATAATTAGAAACTAGAATTTCTGACTCCGAAAGCTCATGTGATAATAATTTTAATTGATCAAGTAATATATTATTCGATTCTTCAAGCATTATTTCTGCTTTTTCAAGATCATGATATAATTTTTTTATGTGATCATTTTCTTCGACAATTAATGCTAATTTTTTATCATTCATTGTATCTGAAAGTGCTGTAAATTTTGATTTTAACAAATCTGAATTTTTTAAAGCCACTTTAACCTCCATTAATCAAAAGATATGCTCTAACTACATATTAAAATGCAACTATATCTTCACTATAACAAATTTATGAGATCTATAAAAGATTTTTTTTTTAAAATAAAAAATATAAGGATTTAAATTACAATTTTAATAATTGTTCACAAAAATCTGATATACGTTTAATCCTTCTTGTAGGTTCATTATCAGCATATTTTAATACAATTTTTTGATCGGGGCGAATTTTTAAAATTAATCGATTTTTATTTATAAATTCTAATAATTTATCAGGTTTTAGAAATGAATCATGACGGAAACCAAATAAAATTGCTTTTGGTCCAGCCTCAATTCTATCAATATTTAATTTATAACAATATTGTTTTAAAGCTATTATTGAAAATAAATTACGAACTTCATTAACAATATCGCCAAAACGATCAATCATCTCTAATTCAATTTCCTCAACTTCAGACATATCCTTACATAAAGCAATCCTTCGATAAAACTCGATACGTATTTTTTCATCTGAAATATATTTTTCTGGTATCAAAATTGAAGCTCCAATATTTATTTTTGGAGTATAATCATTATCTTCCTCTTCATTTTCTAAAGCTGTTGCAGCAATATTTTTTGCTTTTAATGATGCAATAGCCTCATCCAACATTTGTTGATATAACTCAACTCCAATATCTTTAATATGACCAGATTGTGCTTCACCCAATAAATTACCTGCACCTCTAATATCCAAATCATATGATGCTAAGGTAAATCCTGCTCCTAAACCATCAAGCGTTTGCATAACTTCAAGCCGCTTTTCAGCATTTGCATTTAATTTTATTTTTTCATCAAAAAGCAAGTAAGCATAAGCCCTGATCTTTGATCTTCCAACTCTACCTCTCAATTGGTATAATGCTGAAAGACCAAAATGATGTGCATTATGAATAATAATTGTATTAGCAGCAGTAATATCAATACCAGATTCAATAATCGTAGTTGATAGTAATAATTGATATTTCCCATCACAAAAATCTAACATTATCTGATCTAGCTCTGATGGAGTCATCTTACCATGAGCAATTACAATTTTTATTTCAGGAACTAATTTAGTAATTTTGTCATAAACTTTGCTTAAATCTTTTATTTTAGGACAAACATAAAAAACCCTGCCATTTCGATATAATTCTCTAAGAATTGCCTCTCTTATTATCATATCATCAAATGGCATTATAAATGTCCTAACAGCCATTCGATCAACAGGAGGTGTTGTTAATAAGCTTAAATCACGAATTCCATTTAACGACATTTGTAAAGTTCTTGGAATTGGCGTTGCTGATAAAGTCAGAATATGTAAATCTTGCTTTAATTTTTTTAATTTTTCTTTTTGTGAAACACCAAATCTTTGTTCCTCATCAACAATAATTAAAGCTAAATTTTTAAATTTAACTTTCTCACTAAGTAATGCATGTGTTCCAATAACTATTTGAATATCACCAGTTTCTATCCCAGCAATAACATGTTTTTTCTCAGAACTTGATACCATTCTTGATAATTGACCAATCTGAATATCAAAGCCTTCAAATCTTTTGACAAAATTATTATAATGTTGACGAGCTAATAATGTAGTAGGAACAATTAATGCTACTTGAACATTATCATTCATATCATTGGTAATTACACTAAACGCTGCTCTCATTGCAACTTCAGTTTTACCAAAACCAACATCACCACATATTAATCTATCCATATTTTTACCACTGGATAAATCTGCTAATACATCTTTTATTGCCCTTTCTTGATCCTGTGTTTCAGTGAACTCAAATTTTGCATCAAATTCAGTTTTTAAATGATCATGAGAATAAAAGCTTTTTCCACCTTTTAATTCTCGTTCAGAAGCAATATCAATTAGTTCTCCGGCAATATCTTTTAGTTTTTTCTTAACAAGAGCTTTTTTTGTAGCCCAATATGATGAACCTAATTTATCTAATTTGGTAGCTTCATTGCTTTGTCCATATCTACTCACCATATCCATATTCCATACAGGAACATATAACTTATCATTACCCAGATAATTTAAACATAAAAAATCATGCTCTAAATCTTGTATTGTTAATTTTTTCAAGCCTTTAAATTCAGCAACACCATGTTCTTTATGAACAACTATTTCACCCTCTTCTATTGAACCAGCTTCTAAAATTAACCTTTCTGCTCTTCTCTTATTTGAAACTGATCTATTTATTTTTGAGCCTAATAAATCTTGCTCACTAATAATTATATGATTGAAATAAATAAATCCTTTTTCAAGTGGTGCTTTTATAAGGTTGATTTTTGCCGAAGCTTTTATTGGCCAAATAGAAACAATTTCAGAAAGCATATCATGTTCTGATAATATATGTTTTAATTGCTCCAAACTATGTAAACTATTAGCACAGATAACAATAATTAATTCTGATGAATTGACATGGTAGTCATTAATATATGATTTAAAAATTTCTATAGACGATTTTTTTAATGCTAAACTTGCTTTGTAAAAATCATTAACGGCTTTTATATCATAATCAAAATTACCTTGGTTCTTAAGATCAAAAGTTAAATTGTTATAATTAGAAAATTTGGATTTAACTTCGTCAAAATTCAAATAAAGTAAATCAGGCGGCAAAGGAAGATAATCCTTAACTTTAACTTTTAACTTATCAAAATTAATTTTTCTTGTTCGATAATAATCAGAAATTGTTTCAATTCGATCTTCTAGCGCATTCTCTGTTCCTCCAGCAATAACAATATTAGAATCTGATGGTAAATAATCAAAAATTGTTGCTAGGTTTTGATAAAATAATGGCATTAGATGCAATGTTGTCAAACCAATCACACCATTTATTGTTTCCTGATAAACAACAGATTGAGTATCATCATAAGAAAAATATTTGGTAAAATTATTAACAAAATTATCAATAAATTCTTCAGTTAAAATAACTTCAACTGCAGGAACAACATCAATAACATTTGTTGTATTACTAATTGAAGCTTGTGATGATGGATCAAAAAACTTTATAAAATCGATTTTATCGCCAAATAAATCAATTCTTACAGGATTGTCATAGGATGGTAAAAATATATCAAGAATTGAACCTTTTCGAGAAAATTCTCCAATATTAGTAACAGAACTTGTACTTGAATAACCTGATGAACTTAACTTTCTTATCAAATCATCCTGATTTATTATATCTCCAGTTTTAATTTGAAAACTCAACGATTCTAGTGTTTTTTTCGGTATAACCTTATTTACAATTGCATTATATGTCGAAAGAATAATTTTTGGTTTTGAAGAACTTAACATCTTATATAATGCATTCATCCTCAATGCACCAATTTGAGCATTTGGTGAGACTCTATCATATGGCTGACAATCCCAAGCAGGAAATTCTACTATTTCATAGTCTTTAAGAATCATAGAAAGAGTAACTTTACTATTTTTTAAAGCTAAATCATTTGCTGTAATATATAAATAATTTGAATCATTATTTTGTTTAATAATATTAGCTAAAATGAAATCATTAGCGTAGTTAGGAACTCCAGATAAAATAGTATGTTTTGGAATTTGCTTGAGATTTAATGCATTCTTCATAATCAAGCTACTAAATTAAGGCCTAAATGAAGCATCATTGAAATCAATGATCTCGTTAATTAAATCGGAATATTTTTTTGGAGCTAATGATTTTCCAACTATCCAATTATATATATCCCAATCATCTTCATCTAAAAGCTCTTCAAAAAGAATGTATTTAGCTTTTGAAAAATCACGTATTTTTTTATTAGCATATTTACCGATTAAAATATCCGTTTCTTTACAACCACGATGGTTACTTCTATATAGAGTTTTCTTAATACGATCTTCGTCAAAAACTAATGACATAAATTTTATTTAATTGAAGCTTTAATTATTTCACAAGCCTTAGCTTTATTTTCAAAACCAGTAACTTTAGCCCATTTTCCAGATTCTAAATCTTTATATCTTTCAAAAAAATGCTTTAATCTTTCAAGAGTAGTTGAATCAACATCATCAATATCTTTAATGTCCTTTGTAAAGGGATGAATTTTATCAATTGGCACAGCAAGTATCTTTTCATCTTGCCCTTTTTCATCTTCCATCATTAAAACTCCGATTGGTCTACATTCTACAACAGCACCTGGAATTATTGAGTTATCAGATAAAACTAATACATCTGCAGGATCACCATCATCAGATAATGTATGAGGAATAAATCCATAATTTGCAGGGTAAAACATTGCTGTAGTTAAAAAACGATCTACTAAAATCGCTCCTGAATCTTTATCAAATTCGTATTTTACAGGATTAGCACCTGCAGAAATTTCAATTAAAACATTAATTTGCTCTGGTATATTAGAACCAGCAGATATTTTTTTTAGATCCATAATTTTTTAAATATTAATTTTGCGCTAGTAAATTATGAGAATTTTTTAAATTTACAAATAAAAATTACTCAATAGAAGCATATGAATTTAACATTATGAAATCAATCCTATCTCTATGTGATTGAAATAATGCAAGCTCATTACCTTGAATTCTTTTTTGTGGCTGAATTTTAACTTTATTTGGATTTATCGCTTTTGCTTTATGATAAACCTCATAATGAAGATGCGGTCCAGTTGATCTTCCAGTTGAACCAACATAACCAATAATATCACCTTGTTTTACTCTTTTACCCTTCTTAATTGATTTAGGAATTTTAGAAAGATGCGCATAAGCTGTATTATATGAACCTCCATGCTCGATTTTCACATATTTACCATAAGAACTAAACCAACCTGCATATTTAATTTTTCCACTACCTGCAGCATAAACTGGAGTTCCAAGAGGAGCTGCAAAATCGATTCCTTTATGAAGCTTTGTATAACCAAGAATTGGATGTCTTCTGTAACCAAAGCCAGATGAAATTCTTGCACCGTTAACAGGCGTTCTAAGCAATGATTTCTTAATACTTTTACCAGTTTGATCTAAGTAAATTTTATCACCATCGCTATTAATATAACGATAATTTTCAATTTTAACCTTATTTGATTTTGATTGATATGAAGAAAAGATTAAATCACCATATTTGACAACCTCACCTTCATTATTGAGATAGGTTTCATAAAATATTTTAAATTTATCACCCTTTCTAATATCACGTTGAAAGTCTAAATCATAACTAAATAATTTAATATATGAAAGTATCACCTCAATTGGTACATTATTAGCAATAGCATCATTATATAAACTATTATTTATTACTCCTGATGCTAAAATAGGTTTCATGGTAAGATCCTGATCAATATCATAAGCATAAAATTTGCCACGATATGATGAAGACTCGTACTCAGAACCGTCATTAATTTGAAATCTAACTTTTGAAACAATAACTTTATCAAATCTTCCATTAATAAATTTTTCCTTATAATGAACAAAAATTTTATCATTAACCTTTAATCTTTCTGGCCTAAAAACTTCTTTAAAACTTCTTGATATAGCAAAGATATCTTCATTTTCGACACGAAGTTTACCAAGAGAGCCACCAAGCGTATCTCCTTGTTTAACAGTTATCGCGGCTTTTTTTTCACGATAAGAAACTGTTTCACCATCTTGTTTGAAAGAAAAACTGTTTGGCTTTGCAATAGGCGTTAATTGTGCAATTAAGAAAGGTTTTTCTACTTTATTAATGTTCAAAAAGAAGAAAACAGAATATGTAACAACACTAACAATTAATACTGTTAATATTATATTGAAACGAAAAATTATTATATCATTAAAGCACCTTTTCATCACGATCTCATTTATTTTGATTGATTTCATCATGTATATATTTAATATAACGACAAATAATCCAAAAGCAATTCAAAATAATGAGCTTTTTTCAATATATTCTTAATATTAACAAAAAACAGCAGTTAGCTAGTGACTTCATCTTAGGCAATCACAATATTGAAACGTATAACTACATTAGACAATTTCCTAATTGGTCTAATAAAATCATTTTCCTTAATGGTCCTGACGGTTCAGGAAAAAACCATATTTGTAAATTTTGGCAAAGTTTTTCTAACGCAGTTAAGATAGAGTTGTTTAATGATAATGAAAAGAATTTAAACCAAATACTTGAAAGTAATAACTGCTTTATTATTGAGAATTTAGAAATTTATTTTTCTAGAAAATACATTCTTCGTAATCTTGATAATCATGATTTTGAATGTTTACAAAAAACAATTTTCTCAATTTTAGATCATGTAATTAATGAAAATAAGTTTTTATTAATTTCATCTGAGATAACTGCTGTTGATATGAATATTACTCTTGCTGATTTAAAATCTAGATTGATGTCATTTGCTACTTTGAAATTAAAAACTCCAGATGATCAGGCTCTAAAAACCTTTTTAATAAAAGAATTCTCTTCAAGGCAATTAAAAATAAATAATGATATTTGTGAATATATATTAAAAAGATCAGTGAGATCTTTTGATCAATTGAATGACCTTATAAATAAAATCGATAATTTAGCTCTTCATAATAAACGAAACATTACAAAACCATTCATTAAGGAAGTTATAGATAATGAGTTCCAACAATAATAAATTTTCTGATTATGCTTTTAACCAAGTAAAAAAAATCGATTATTTATTTTATGCAATTTTCAAAAATTCTGAATTTGCAGAAGAAATTTTTACCATTTATTGCTTTCATTTAGAATTGTCACAAATTCCTGTTGCAACAGATAATCCAGAAACTAGACAAATCCGAAGTAAATGGTGGCTTGAAACAATTCAGAACCTTGATAAAACTAAAGCCAATCAAACTCACCCTATTGTTTCATTAATAAAAATATATTTTGCAAAAAATCGTGAAGTTTTAAAAGCCTTCGAACAATTAATTATTATTCGAAGTAAAGAAAATGAATTACATGGATTTAAAACAAATCAAAAACTGTTTACCTATATTGAAAAAACAAATTTAGTGATCTGGGAACTAATATATAAAATTATGTTCCAATGCACTTTAACAAAGGAAAAAAATCAAATAATTAGTAATTTCAGTAAAGCTATAAAACTAACAAATATTGCAGAATCATTATATTATCGCGATTACAACAATCATTTCTTTGTTAGTGATGAAACAATTTCATTACATCAAAATTTTAATACATTAGAGAAACAAGAAGCAATTTTTAAATATTTTTGTAAAGAAGCTGAAATATTATTTTCAGAAATCAATATATTGTTTAAAAAGTATAAAGATTTGAATTCATTTAGTATTTATAGTAAATTAAATAAATCACGTTTACTTTTACTAATGAACTGTTATAAAAAAAACACTGTAAGTACCCCTCCAAAAATTAATAAATTTTTAACGAACATTTGTATTTTTTTTAGCAAATTATAATGGATATAGCTGCGCATTCTTCAGGTCATCTTCTTTTACAAATAATTGTTGTATTATTTTCTGCAATATTTGTTGTTTTAACATTCAAAAAAATCAAACTATCACCGGTTATTGGATATATAATTGCTGGTGCAATAATTGGTCCACATGGGCTTGAAATGGTTGGTCATACTGATGCTACAAAATCACTTGCTGAATTTGGTGTGGTATTTTTACTTTTTGCTATTGGCCTTGAAATGACATATGAACGTATTACCGAAATGCGTAAATATATCATGGTATTTGGAACATTACAATTTCTTGCAACCACAGTCACTTTTGCATTAATAATTTATTTTATAACTACTCAAATTGCACTTTCTGTAATTGTTGGAACAGCTTTTGCAATATCATCAACTGCTATTGTATTAAAAATATTATCTGAAGAAAAAAACACTAATTCAGTAACAGGAAAAATTAGTCTTTCCGTTCTGTTATTTCAAGATATGGCGGTAATTCCAATTTTCATAATAATTCCATTAATTGGAGTTGCTGAAGTTGATTATACATTTTTAACGTTAAATTTAATCACAAAGTCTCTTATTGCCTTAGTTTCAATAATTTTAGCTGGAAGATTTTTACTAAGACCAATAATGCGTCATATTATTTCATCTCGAAATGATGATATTTTTATAGCTACTACATTATTAATTGTTATTGGTAGCGCATGGGTAACATATGAAATGGGTTTATCACTTGGACTTGGAGCTTTTATAGCTGGGGTCATGATCGCAGAAACTGAATTTCAGCATCAAGTTGAATCAATAACTAATCAATTTAAAGCTTTATTTCTTGGTTTTTTCTTTATGACCGAGATAGGCATGAATTTTGACTTTAATGTTATTATTAACAATTCGCATTTAATAATACTTATAACTCTTGCGCTTATGTTAGTAAAAACTGGTGTATTTTTTGCTATATTAAGATTATGCAACATTAAAACACCTATGGCGCTTCACACAGCTTTACTTGTTTCGCAATCAGGAGAATTTGCCTTTATTATCTTTGAACTTGCAAGCGATGTTAATGTTCTATCATCTATGCAATTACAAATATTATCTTGTGTTGTTGGATTATCTATGGCCTTGACGCCAATGTTTTCAGCATTAGGTAAGAAATTTGAAAAAAAATTCTCATATCAAATCAAAACTAATCATGATGTTAAAAACATTCCAGAATTCAGCGATCATATAATTGTGGCTGGTTTTGGAAGAGTTGGCTTAACTATTGGTGATATTTTTGAAAGACTAGAATTAAATTACGTAGCTGTCGATACTGACTTAAAACATGTTTCTCAAGAATTTAATAAAAAACGTCCAGTATTTTTTGGAGATATTGGTAACACCAAAGTTTTAAATCAATTAAATATAAGTGAATCTCGGGCAATTTTATTAACTATTAATGATTTTGTGGCATTACAAAAATCTTTAAGATTTTTAAAAAAGAACTATCCTAATATACCCGTAATTTTAAGATCAGCTGAACAAAAAAATGTCGATAGTTTGAAAAAAATTCATGATAAAATTATACTTCCAAAGATTTATGAGCTTGGTTTACAAATGACTAGAGAAGCTTTAATTCTTTCAGGAGCTTCAAGAGAAGATATCTCTGAAATTTTAAATGATCATAGAGAAGAAGTTAAAGCTAAATAAATGTTTGGTAACAATAAACCTGTTCCTTTTGAAAACTATTATAATGGTTCTTTAGATATTGTTAAAATATTTAAAACCATTCAAGGTGAAGGTCCTTATGCAGGCACACCTGCAATTTTTATAAGACTTGGTGGCTGTAATTTAAAATGTAAATTTTGTGATACTGAGTTTGATAATTATAAAAATTTATCAATTAACACAATCATCAATAAAGTTAAAGTTTTGGCTCAAGATAAAATTGGCCTCATTGTAATAACAGGTGGTGAACCATTACGTCAGGATATTAAAGAATTATGTGATATTCTTATTGATGAAAACTTCCAAGTTCAAATTGAAACAAATGCCAGCTTATATCGCGATATAAATAAGGCTGTAACAATTATTGCATCCCCAAAAAATGCAAATGGTAATGGCTACAAATTCATTAATGAAAAAATGATAAAAAGAGCTGATTATTTTAAATTTATCATATCAGCATCGAATCCAAATTATAATTTTGTTCCAGATCAATTTCATAAATTCAACAACATCTATATTCAGCCAATGGACGAATATAAAAAAGATTTAAATTCAGAAAATATGAAATTATGTATTGATTTATCATTGCAATATAATTTCAAAATAAGTATTCAAACTCATAAAATATTAAATATAGAATGACAAAAGCATTAATCTTACTTTCAGGTGGTTTAGATTCTGCTACAACAGCAGCTTTGATGCGATCTTTAGATTATGAAATATACGCATTAAGTTTTGATTATAACCAAAAACATAAATTTGAACTAGAATCAGCAAAAAACATTGTTAAATCACTTGGCATAAAACATCACAAAATAATAAAAATTGATTCTGGTATTTTTCAGAATTCAGCATTAACAAATGATATTGAAGTCCCCAAAAATCAAGCAATTGATGTTAATCAAATTCCAGTAACTTATGTTCCTGCAAGAAATATTTTATTCTTAAGTTATGCAACTGCTTTTGCAGAATCATATCAAATTAAAGAGATTTTTATTGGTGCTAACGCTATAGATTATAGCGGTTATCCAGATTGTCGGCCAGAATTTATTAAAATTTTTAATCAAATGATAAATATTGGCACTAAGATTGGTCTTGAAGAGTCAATTTCAATAAAAACACCACTTATTGATTTAACAAAAAAACAAATAATTGAAAAAGGGTTAAACTTGAATTTTGATTATTCACAAACTATAAGCTGTTATGACCCTGATGAATTTGGTCATAGTTGCGGTGTTTGTGATTCTTGTCAAATTCGATTAAAAGCTTTTAATGAATTAGGTGTAAATGATAATATTAAATATAAAACATGATACATTCTAATATTTTTGATCAATTCCCAACTTTAATCATTGATGATAATTTTATTCTAAGAGAGCAATCAGTTGAAGATTATCAAGATTTCTTTGATTATTTTTCTGAATCTGATGTTTCTAAACATATATTATCAAATATACCTAACACTCTTGCTGAGGCAAAAGTTGAAATACAATATTGGATCAACCTATATCAAAGACGCTTAAGTGTTTATTGGGCCATAGCAGAAAGAAATAGTAATAAAATGATTGGAGCTATAGGTTATAATGACTGGAATCGCTATAATAATAGAGCGGAAATTAGTTATGATTTAAGTAAAGCATATTGGCGGATGGGAATTATGACAAAAGCAATGAAAGTAGTATTAGATTACGGCTTCAATACAATGAATATTAATAGAATTCAAGCATCTACCTTAGAAGTTAATAAACCTTCATGGAAGTTACTAAAATCTTGTGGATTTGTTCATGAAGGCACATTAAATCATTATCGATTTCATGATGGCAAATATTATGATATTGAAATGTATGGTTTAACAAAATCTATGTATAATGATTTTAAAAATAAAAAAAATTCAATTTTCTCATCTTTAATTAAGAAATAATATGGTTAAAAATCTTAACTCATTAGGTAAACAATCTAATATCCCTTTGGAACCTTCTATAGATATTTTAGAATCTGTTCCTAATCCACACCCAGATACAGATTACTCTATACGTTTTACATGTCCTGAATTTACATCAATATGCCCTATTACTTCTCAACCTGATTTTGCGCATATTACCCTTGATTATATTGCTGATAAATTGATAGTCGAAAGCAAATCACTTAAATTATATTTATTTTCTTATAGAAACCATGGAGCTTTCCACGAAGATTGCACAATAAGTATTGCTAAAGATATTATTAAAACTATTTCACCTAAATGGTTTAGAATTACTGGCTTATGGTATCCTAGAGGCGGAATTCCAATTGATATTTTTTATCAAACTGGAACAAAACCCGAGAATTGCCTAATACCTGAGATTGATACTAAAAATTATATGGCAAGGTCTTAAATGATAAAAGAAATAACGCCTAAAGAATTTGCTCTTCTTGATCATAATGATTATGAGTTAATTGATGTAAGAACAAAAGAAGAGTTTGAGCTTGTTAATATTGGTGGCAAACTGATTCCTTTAGATGAAATTAATAATAGATATGATGAAATTTTAGGGAAAAATAAAATAATTCTTCTTTGTCATCATGGAAGAAGAAGTCTTATTGCTTGCCAGATACTTGAACAAAACGGTCTTAAAAACCTATATAACCTTAAAGGAGGTATTGATCGGATTGCTATAGATGTAAAACCAGATTTAACTAGATATTAATTTTATAAAATGCAGGAAAATAATCCTATTGAGATTTTCAAAGAATGGTTTGAAGAAGCCAGTGCTAATAAAAAAATCAAACAAGCAAATGCTATGAATTTAGCTACAGCATCTAGACATGGCTTTCCATCATCAAGGATTGTTCTGCTAAAAGATTTTGATGAAGATGGATTTGTTTTTTATACCAATCTAGAAAGTCGAAAAGGTAATGAAATTAAAGAAAACCCTCGAGTTGCATTATGTTTTTATTGGGAACCATTAGATAAACAAATTAGAATTGAGGGCAATGTAAGACAAGTTTCTGATCAAACAGCAGATGAATATTTTAAATCTAGACCAATAAATAGTAAAATTGGTGCAACTATTTCAAAACAATCAAAAACTCTTAACCAAGATATTTTAGATCTTCGTAAACAAGTTGAGCATGCTATTCGAGATTCTCATCAAGAGATTGAAAGACCAAAATTTTGGTCCGGCTTCAGAGTCATTCCTACCAAAATTGAATTTTGGGAAGATGGAGGAGTCTCAAGATTACATAAAAGAGTATTATTTAGTCGAACTGATACTAATTCAGCTTGGAAGAACAATGTTTTATACCCTTAGTCTCTAAAAAAACTTAATAAATTTATAAAAGCATCATCTTTAGTATTAAGAAATAAGTGTTTTATTTGATTAAGATTTAAGAATGTATCAATTTCGTAAAATTTATTTTTAAAAAATTCTGAATATTTTTTGCTCTTAATATCAGCTGTATTTAATAAGAAGCCACGATTTTTTATATTAGAAATTTCAAAATCTTGAAGTGATGGTAAATTTGATTCTAGATCATCCCAAACAAAAAAAATATTTAACTGATTATTTTTAGCTAATTGTTTTATTATGGTTTTATATTCATCATTGAAATCATAAAGAATTGGTAAAATTATGAAAATATTTTTACCAGATAATTTACGCTTTCTTAGTTCTGAAAAAACATTGATGTTACTTAAATAATTCTCTTTAGAATGACTGCTAGTAATAATTTTATTTAAAACATAATATAAACTCTTCTTATTATTGGTTTTAGTATAAAAGTTTTTATCAATATCTGAGTTGAAAATTAACGGAGTGATATAGTCATGATGACTAAGTGCTAAACTTGCTATAAATGCAAAAACCTCAATTGCTAAATATGATTTAAACTTATATTTAGATGCGAAAAACATTTCAGATGAATTATTCACAGCAATTACTAACTCGGTATTTCTCTCTTCAATAAATTCTTTAACATGTAATTTTCCAGTTCTTGCTGAAGCCTTCCAATCAATAGCTCTCTTATCATCGCCAAATTGATATTTTCTAATATTATCAAAAATCAGGCCAGATGATTTATATTTTGATTTATATATACCTGATAGACTATTAACATTTTGGGTTTTGATTTTAATTTTCTCATGATCGAGAATATTAATAATCTTATTAAGTGATTTAAAATCAGGATATAATTCAGTATCTGTCATTTTAATATGCAGTCACCGCAATTATTCTTTTAATAATCTCATCTTTGCTTACATTTTCAGCCTTGGCATTGTAATTAACAGCCAATCTATGTCTTAACACATTTGGTAACATTTTTTGAATATGTGCAGGAGTAACATAATTATCACCATCAATGTAAGCCAAGGCTTGAGATGCTCTTAATAAAGCTAATGAAGCTCTTGGAGAAACTCCATAATCAATATAATTATGTAAATCAGCATCATATTTTGATGGGTTTCTAGTTACAGAAATTAATGAAACCATATATTCTTGCAAAGCAGGACTTACAAAAACCCTTTTAACTTCTTTTTTAATTAGATTTAATTCATAAATATTTGCAACAGTTTCCAAATTTATATTATCAAATTTACCATCAAGTTCGTATTTTAATATTTGTAATTCCTCTTTAAATGCAGGATATGTTACAACTATATGCAGCATAAAACGATCAAGAGCTGCTTCGGAAAGATTATATGTACCTTCCTGTTCAATTGGATTTTGTGTCGCTGCTACTAAAAAAAAGTCATTAAGTTTATGAGTAGTATCAGCAACTGTGATTTGTTTTTCAGCCATTGATTCTAATAGAGCGGATTGAACTTTTGAAGGCGCTCTATTTATTTCATCTGCTAAAATAATATTACTAAATAAAGGCCCTTTTTTAAATTCGAAATTATTTTTTTCATGATTAAAGATCTCAGTACCAATTAAATCAGTTGGTAATAAATCTGGGGTAAACTGAATTCTTTTAAAAATTGCATTTATTGATTTTGCCAAAGAGTTTGCAGCAAGAGTTTTTGCAAGACCTGGAACACCTTCAATTAATACATGACCCTCAGTTAATAGAGCAATAATTAAATTTTCTATTAACTCTTCTTGACCAATAACAAATTTTTGTAGATTGTCTTTGAGTTTGATTATTTGATTATTTTCTGTTTTATTATTTTCAAATGGTATTTTCATAATCATTAAACCTTAAAATTAAATCGATGAAGAGTAATTTTTTATTAATAATATTTGTTTTAATTAGCAATATTGCTTTTGCAAATAATAAAAAACAAGAGAGTGATTTTCCTAAATTCGCATCATTAAAATATCATGAAACGAATGTTAGGACTGGACCAAGTATAAATTATCCAATTAAATGGATCTATCAAGGTAATAGCATACCAATTGAAATTTTAAGTAAATATAATAACTGGTATAAAGTTAAAGATTCTAAAGGAGATATAGGCTGGGTTCATATGACTTTAATTAGCCAATCTCGAAATTTTGTTGTTAGAAATAATAGTTCTGTTTTATATAGAAAACCTGGTGAAAAACCAATAGCTGAATATATTGTTGAATCAAATGTTAGAGGTACAATATTATCATGTCGAAATAGTTGGTGTGAAGTCAATATTAACGGTATTACAGGTTGGTTTAAAAAAAATAATATTTGGGGAGTATATGATTATGAGAATTTCTAAAATATTTTAAGATAAATTAATGTTTGAAGCTCATACCCTTTTTGTAACGAAATTCATTGATTTTCATACTTATTTCACACTAATAGTTATTGCATTAGCAATAATCTCTTATGTTACTGAAAAGATATCCTTAGAAATAACCTCTATGTTTGTGATTGCGACATTTATGGTTTTCTTTCACTTTTTTCCCCTAGCTGATGCTGGAGGTAATAATATATTATCAACAAATGCTTTCTTACTTGGATTTGCAGATCCATCATTGATTACCATTGTTTCAATGTTAATTATTGGTCAAGCTATTATTCAATCAAATGCTTTAAATATTATTCCAAAATTAATATTAAAAGTCAGTCAAAGTAATGCCTTTATTGCAATTATTCTGTCATTATTTTTGATTATTGTCATAAGTGCTTTCATGAATAACACACCTGTTGTAGTTATTTTTATCCCTATACTTAGTGATGTTGCTAGAAGACTTAATATTTCCGCAAGTAAGGTAATGATACCACTTTCATATGCATCAATTCTTGGTGGTATGACAACATTAGTTGGAAGTAGTACTAATCTTCTTATCTCAGGTTCAGTTCAAAATCTTGGTTTACCTCCTTTAGATTTTTTTGAATTTATTATACCAGGAAGTATAATGGCATTTGCTGGATTGATGTATATAATGTTTTATTTACCTAAGACTCTTCCAGATAATGCAAAAGAACATGATTCATATATTGATGACAGACCATTTATATCACAAATAAATATATGTAGTGATTCAAAACTCATTAATACAGCGATTGTAGAAGGATATTTACCTGGCTTTCCTGATTTAACTATTAGAACTATTGAAAGAGACAATAATAGTTTTTTGCCTCCATTTCAAGATGATATGATTTTACTTGAAGATGATATTGTAACTATTTCAGGTACTCGAAATGATTTAGCAACATTAGTTCATAAAAAACCTCATGTTTTTATCAAAAACCTTCACTTTCTTGAAGCTGAAGATGATGATCTTAATGATGAAATTGATGAAAAAAATAAGATTAATATTGAAGAAGCAAACTTAGCTGAACTAGTTGTTGCACCTGCGTCAAGATTAATTGGTAACACGATTAAAAATGCTGAATTTTATACTAATTATGATTGTCCCGTAATCGGTATACAAAGGAAAGGAAATCTTATTAAAACAAAAATGACAAAACTTCACCTTATTGCTGGTGATGTTCTATTAATTTTAGGTGATATTAGTAAAATATTAGAATTACGTAATAATAAGGATTTGATTTTAACAAAATGGAGTACTCAGCAAATTAGCTCTATATCTCGTGTTATTAAAACCTTAGTGATATTTTTCTCTGTAATTGTTTTAGCTGCATTAAATATTGTTCCATTATCAATCTCAGCTTTTACAGCAGCAGCAATTTTAATATTGTTGAATTGTATAAATATTAGACAAGCTGCAAGATCAATTGATAGAACTGTTGTATTATTAATTGTTGCATCAATAGCTATGGGAACAGCATTGCAAGCAACTGGAGCAGCTTCATTAATTGCAGGAACTGTTGTTGGAGCCTTTGATGGCATGTCCACACCAATGATAATTGCATGTTTTTTTCTATTTATAACTCTTATGACAAACCTGTTATCAAATGCAGCAACAGCAGTTATTTTTACACCTGTTGCGATCAATTTAGCGCT
Source organism: Rickettsiales bacterium (assembly GCA_016778805.1). Classification (GTDB taxonomy): domain Bacteria; phylum Pseudomonadota; class Alphaproteobacteria; order Rickettsiales; family JABIRX01; genus JADHOX01. The sequence continues at coordinate 32,346 of JADHOX010000004.1, read as the reverse complement.
TAAATTAATGATAGATCCTAGAATCTTTATTTTTGCCATGATTTTTGCTTGTAATTCGTCATTCATAACACCAATTGGTTATCAAACTAATCTTCTAGTAATGTCACCTGGAAAATATAAGTTTTATGATTTTGTGAAATCAGGAATTCCACTTGCTCTTCTTCTTTGTTACGTGTATATTCTCCTTCTTGAGTATTATTTTAACGTAACTTAGAAATTTTAATGATTTCAATTGGTAAATATCAGCTAAAATCAAATGTTTTTCTTGCTCCAATGTCAGGTGTTACTGATTTTCCTTTTCGGAAATTAGTAAATAGTTTTGGCGCTGGTTTAGTTGTTTCTGAAATGATTGCTTCTAGGGCAATGATCATCCAGACCAAACAATCTATACAAAAATGTAAATTTGATAATTTTACAGATATGCCAAAAGTTGTTCAACTTGCAGGGTGTGACCCTGAAGTGATGGCAGAAGCTGCAAAACTAAACCAAGATATGGGTGCTGATATCATTGATATAAATTTTGGTTGCCCAGTAAAAAAAGTAGTAAATGGTTATGCCGGTTCTGCATTGATGCGTGATGAACCGCTTGCAACAAAAATTCTAGAAGCAGTTGTCACAGCAGTTGATATTCCAGTAACCTTAAAAATGCGAATGGGATGGGATCATAATAGTTTAAATGCACCAAAACTTGCTAAAATTGCTGAAGATATTGGTATAAAATTAATTACAGTTCATGGAAGAACAAGATGTCAGCTTTATAATGGAGTTGCTGACTGGAAATTTATTAGCAGCGTTAAAAATGCTGTTTCTATACCAGTAATAGCAAATGGTGATATTAGATCATATGATGATGCTCTTATGGCCTTAAAAGAATCAAATGCTGATGGAATAATGATCGGACGAGCTGTTTATGGAAAACCATGGCTTATAAATCAAGTTGATCATTTTATTAAAACTGGTGAACATATTGAAGAACCTGATTTTAATGAGAAATGTAAAATTATTTATTCTCATCTCCATGATATGGTAGAACATTATGGTGAAGAAGTTGGTATTAGAATGGCTAGGAAACATTTATCATGGTACTCAAAAGGATTAAAAAATTCTGCTGAATTTAGAAATCGAGTCAATAAAATGTCTAAATTAGATGAAGTATTAACAATTGTTACGGAGTTTTTTAACAATGAAAAAAATTAGAATTATCATTCCGACATTTTTTTTATCATTAATTGTAATTCCATTTATACTCTATTTTGTTGATAAACACTCAAATCAACAAGAAATTCCACAACTTGATATCAAGTTTCTTAAATTAAATAACAAAATACCTGTTATTTTTATTCCTAATAAAAAAGTGCCAGCAATATTAAATATGATTTGGTTTAATGTTGGAGGTGTTGATGAGCCCAAAAATAAAACTGGAATCGCTCATTTTTTTGAACATATTATTTTTCATAATACTATTAATTATGATAAAGGCGAATATGATGCTTTTCTTGAATCAATTGGTGGTTCTAATAATGCCTTTACATCATTTGATTACACGAGTTATTTTTCAATTTTTCCTAAAGAATATTTCAGTAAAATCTTAGATTTTGAATTTGATAGATTAAATAATTTAATTTTTGATCCTGATCTAATTGAGAATGAAAAGAAAATTATCCTAGAAGAAAGACTTTTACGAAAAGAAAATAACCCTGGTCAAGAATTAATGATTAATACAAAAAAAGTATTATTTGGAGCACAAAACCCCTATTCTAGACCTTTAATTGGTTATGAAGATGATATTAAAAATATTACTTTAGATGATTTAAAAGAGTTTAAGCTTAATCATTATAATAGTGATAAAATATTTTTTGTAATTAGTGGAGATATAACTGAAGATGAGTTGCTAAAAATTCTAAATGAAAAATTTACTCAGTATTTTGTCGAAAACCAACAAAAAACTCCACAAAATATTAACATTCAAAAACAAGTTTTTCCTGAAATAAAAGATCAAGATAAGATAATTATCAAGAAGAGTCACAAAATTGATAGTTACAATGTCAATTGGGTTTACAGGATAAACAACTTTTATGAACAAAAAGAAAAAAATCGATATGCTTTGATTGTATTAAATAAAATGCTGTCGGATTTACCAAATTCACTTTTAACACAGAATTTTGTTATAGATAATCAAATTGCAATTAATGCTGCTACATCAAATGCTAGTTTATCAAGACTTGGTGGTAATTATTTTGCAATTAGCTTTTCATTAAAAGAGAAAGAAAAACTTCCACTTTTGTATAATAATATGAAACTTTTATTGCAAAATTTAAAACTTGGAAGATTTAATAATGAACTTTTTGAAACAGCTAAACAAAATTTAATTTCAAACTCAATTTATGATAAGGAATCATTTAAATCACTAGGATTTAATATTGGTTTTGCTTATGCATCTGGATTAAAACAAAAAGATATTGTTAATTGGGAAAAAAATATTCAAGCAGTGAAATATCGAGATATTATTCAGGTTGCTAACAAAATTTTTATCAAAGAAAATCTTGTTAGATCATATTTAATTCCTGAAAATGATAATGATTTTATAAATTTAATTAATGACTAAAATTACATATAAAGATTCTGGAGTTGATACAGAGAAAGCTGCTAATATGATCTCCGATATAAAAACTAATATTGAAGCTACTAAAATACCCGGTGTTATTAGTAAGATCGGAGGATTTGCAGGATTATTTGACCTTAAAGCTACCGGCTTTAATGATCCTATATTAGTTACAGGCACAGATGGTGTAGGAACTAAATTAAAATTAGCAATAGATTATAATATTCATGATTATATTGGCTTTGATCTTGTAGCTATGTGTGTAAATGACATTTTAGTTCAAGGTGCTAAACCATTATTTTTCTTAGATTATTTTGCCTGCGGATTATTAGATGTTAATGTTTCCCAAAAAGTTATTAATTCAGTTGCATTAGCATGTTCTGAAGCTGGATGCGCTTTAGTTGGTGGTGAAACCGCTGAAATGCCATCAATGTATAAACCTGGTGATTATGATTTAGCTGGATTTACTGTTGGAGCGGTTGAACGTAATAAGATTTTACCAAAAAATAATATTGATGAAAATTACACATTGATTGGAATTGCTTCATCTGGTATTCATTCAAATGGCTATTCATTAATACATAAGTTACTTAAAACCCATAAAATCAATCCATTAGATAATTTTGAATTTGATCATAGTAAAAAATTAATTGATGAATTATTAACGCCAACAAAAATTTACGTAAAAGAATTATACCCTCTTATTGAAGCAGACTTAATTTCAGCTATGTGCCATGTTACAGGTGGTGGTTTTGACGAAAATATGCCAAGAATTATACCTGAAGGCTTTTCATATCAACTTAATGAGTCAGAACTTCCTTTAAATAAACCAATTTGGCAATGGATCAAAAAATATAGTAATTTAGAAAATTACGAAATGCTTAAAACCTTCAATTGTGGAATTGGTATGGTACTTGTAATTCAAGATAACAAACTTGAACAAGTAAAAACATTGCTTGAGAAACAAAATAGCGAATATTATCAAATAGGTAAAATCATTAAATCTCATTAGAATGGCTAACAACCAACTATCAAATAATCAAAAATCTAAACATAAAATTGTAGTTTTAATTTCTGGCACTGGCAGTAATTTAAAGGCAATTATAGAAGCCTCATTAAATAATGAAATAAATGCTGAAGTTGTTTTAGTTATCTCAAATAATCCAAATGCCTATGGTATTAATCATGCTAAAGAAAATAATATTCCTTATGCAATAATTAATCATAAAAATTTTAATAACAGACGTGATTTTGAAATAGAAATAGAAAAACAACTGGATCACAAACATTTTGATCTAATCTGTTTAGCCGGATTTATGCGTATTCTAACAGCTGATTTTACAAAAAAATATCATGGTAAAATGATTAATATTCACCCTTCTTTATTACCAAAATTTAAAGGGGCTAATGCTATTGAAGAAGCTTTTAATGCCCAAGAATCTGAGACTGGTTGTACTATTCATTATGTAATTCCTGAAATAGATTCAGGTGATATTATTATTCAAAAAAAAATTTCTATTGATAGAAATGATGATTTAAATTCTCTTAAAAAGAAAATTCATCAAATTGAACATATTGCTTATATTGAAGCAATTAATAAAATTTTATAAATATTCTTAAAATATTGTTTACCCTTAATGCAATTATCAAAAAATAATAATCAAATATTAGGTATATTTTTAATAATTTGTGCGACATTTTTATTATCAGTTAGATCAATTTTAGTAAAACTTGCATATCATGAACAAATTGCAGTTTTAGATTTATTTTATTTAAGATTTTTAATTACAGTTCCACTATTAATTCTTTTCGCCTTTTATAAATCCAAAAAGAATTTACTATTAAAGATATGCGATCGAAAAACTTTGTTAAGTTGTAGTTTAGCAGGTTTTTTTGGCTATTATTTAGCAACTCTATCAGATTTTTACTCATTAAAATTGATTAATGCTAATATCAATCGCATTATTCTTTATACATTTCCAATATATGTGATTATTTGGAATTGTTTTATTATAAAAAAACTGCCATCAAAATCAGATATTTTAACATTCTTTATTATTCAAACATCCTTATTATTTGTTCTTGAAGGGTTTAACAATAATTTTTCATCATCAAATATTCAAGGAATCTATTTAGCTCTTATTGCTGCAATTAGTTATTCAATATATATAGTCATTAATCAACAAATAGGCAAAAAGCTTGGTAGTATTTTATTTACTACATATGCAGTTAGCATCTCCTTTATTTTTATTAATATTCATTTTTTCTTTATAAGCCAAAACGCAAATTTAAATTTTGATATATCACTAAATGGTTACCTAATCATAATCTCTATGGCAGTATTTTGCACCTTTCTGCCACTATTATTAATTTCAGAGGGAATAAAACAAATTGGAGCAACAAGATTTTCAATGCTTAACACAACAGGCCCAGTTATTACAATAACTCTTTGTTACTTTATACTTAATGAAACAATGACAATGACCCAAATTTTCAGTTCATTAATTATTATAATTACTCTTTTTATAACTGAAAAAATTAAGCTATCTCGATAATATAGAATTATCAGATCTAATATCATCTAATTCATTAATATTAGTAACTGAATTTAACTTACTTGATTCTTTTTCTTTTATATCATTAGTTAATTCGTCAACATTAAGAACTAATGTTGAGCTATTATTAATGTGATATTGATGTTGGCAATTACACAGACCACCGACTTTACCACCAGTTCCACTTCCAGGATTTCCTGAAGATCTAATTATTCTTGACAAATAATCTCCAACTAAATCCAAACTTTGATCATCCTGCCATTCTATTGCATCAGTACCAGTTTCAATTAAAGATCTTCTTGTATCAAAAGAATGGTCTGGTTTTCTAAAATTATGAATTTTTTGAGCAATAGCTGCAAATATTTTTCGATCATCGATAGTTTGAGATTTGTCATCAACTAAAACCTGTAAAATATTGGTTACATCTTTACCATAATTCTCAAAAACTAACTGTTTTGATTCCATTTCTTTTAAAATTACTTCAACTGAGTCTTTAATAGATTGATCTGAATTATAAATTAATGGTTCAATTATATTCCTTAAAACATTTTTCACCTTTATAGCATGATAACAACAAATATATTCTTTAAAGGCATTTAAATTGTTAAAATGATGAGATTCAGCGAATTCAAATGCAGCTAGATTAGAATCCTTTTCTGCAATATTTAAAAATTTTTCATATAATAAAGCTTTTCTTTTAACCTCATTAAAATCTGGTCTTACATTTAAACGATTTAATAAAAATAATGATTTATAATCTGCAATACCAAGCTTAAATAACGCTGTACAAGATATATTTTTAAATTGTGGAATCTTATAAAAATCAGCGAGTAAATCTTGATCAAATTTTGTCGGTGATTCATAATATGGAGCTAAAGAAAATGTAGAAACACTTAGCCTTTGAGTATTTGTTTCACCAATTCTTCGCATATCTTTTTTAAACATCGTTTGCGTTGGTGCGTTAATATCAATATCTGATAGTTGTTTTGCAAATGAATTCTCACCACCACGGTTTGAAGGTCTAGAACTCAGTCTATCAAGATCATTTAAGGTTTTTTCTTGAATTATACCTCTATGAATTATCTTACCTAGAAACAAATCCTTACTATCAACATTTTTCATTAAGCCAAACTCACTTTGCTTATGTTGAATATAATAAAAATCTAATAATTCTTTTAATTTATCATCTGAATAATTTAATCTTAATTGTTCTAATAATTGTTCCGATTTATCTTCATTTTTTAGAGATAAATCAACAATTCTTGCAAGATCAATATTTTGTCCATCTGAACCCTGAACAGTAAGATGATTTGGAGTAATATCTATAGAATGCGAACCATTTCTATCTCCATCATTATTACCAGCACCTGATAAAATTTTAGGAACCAAACCTTTATCAACTGCTATTGATTTAACTTTTTGATCAGCTATCAAATGAGAATAAACAGCAAAATGACTACCAAGAGCAGCTGTACCATCACTATTACTTCTAGTCTGTCTTAATATACCACCTGAATCTTTTATATATGATAAAATTTCTGGGTCTGAAATTATTGATTCAGTGTAGGAATTAATATTAGATATGGTTTCTAGATCTTCAGCAAGTGGTGATAATTGAACTTTTGAAGATAATGCTGATTTTATAGAATTAGTGCTAAATAATTGTTCATATAAATCAAAATCTTCAACTTCACTTATTTTGTCATAATAAGTTTTAAAAAATTCTATATTTTGATGAAATTCCGGTAATTTTTTAACTAATTCAAATAAAAACAAAATTTTCTTATAGCTTTCTGAACTTCCATTAAACTGAGAAATTATATGCTGATGCCTATTATTTAAAATTGCAGACTCCATCATACACATAACCTGTCTCTTGGCCATAGCTGATAATTTATCAAAATTCTGTGCAAGATTCTCTGCATTACTAGAAAAAGATAGAGGTTTTTCAGAAAAACATTTTTTTTCGATCTCAATTGCAGCATCAACTGTTTTATCAACTTCTTCACGGCTGCTAAAACCATTATAGGAAATCTTGCAACCTGAAAACTTAATAAAATTCCTTATTTTAGAATATTCACTTACAATTACCTTATCATCCTTTATTGGACATGAAGCTAAAATATGATCGAGCCTTTGTTCCATTCTAACAGCATTTTCGCCAATGAGTATTTTATCATTATTTTGCGATGCGAGAAATATTATTTTATCAAGAACATTTTCTTTAAAATCTGTATTATCAATTTTACAAAGCTTAAGTAAATTATCAAAATCTTCTAGTTGCTCGATCAAAGATTCGAAAAATTTTTGCTGTGCTTTGTAAGTAAAAATAACAACATGACCCGCATTAATATTATCTTTTCCATCTAAATCACCAACCCAAGAACCTATTTTAGTATGGTATTCATCAAAATATTCTGGAAAATCAGATACTAACCTTGCTGATGATTTTTTAACATTAAGCATACGATTAAGCAGCATTTCAGTTTCTTCCTGCCTAGTCATTTTATTTTCATGGTGAATTGGAGATCCCATAAAATCTTTTACCAATACTTCACAAGTTTCTGATGCTGTATTTAAAAACCTTCTAAAACTAGGAAGTTTTGATAATTCAAAAGGTTTTAAATCATTCATAATTCTTACGCGGTTAAGATCGATCACATCCATAGGTGCAACCTTATGAGAATACATAACCTTACCCATTAAGGATATAGCTTTAATAATTGATTGTTTAACTAAATAAAAAGATTCATTTTGTCCTTCTGTAGGGTGTGCTGTAAAATCAAATTCAACTGGATTACTTTTTATTAAATCTTTTATTTCTTGCTTTGATAATTTTTTTTCAAGTTCATGAATGGGATTCACAGATGTATAATTTATTTCACCATAAACTTTATGATACATTGTTCTTGAAGCAATAACTTTATGACCAAATCCAATATTAGAAAGCTTATTACTTCTAAATTTCGGATCACTTTTTATTTGCTCTACTTCATGCTTAACACGATTTTCTATTTGAAGCTTTAACGAACTAAAAACAACTCCTAAAACAGAGGGTTCATTAGCATTATTAGAATATTGACGAATAATATTTGATACAGGCTTTATATTTCTCATTTTGAAACATCATAAATTCACGTAAAGCTTGTAATTATTTAGTTGGTTTTGTCAATAAGCTATTAATAAAACAAAATGATTTAATCAGTAGAGAATATATTTTATGTATCAGTTTTGAAAGAATATTTTTGGTGCACCCGGGAGGAGTCGAACCCCCGGCCTCCAGAGCCGAAATCTGGCGCTCTATCCAGCTGAGCTACGGATGCATATAAAAACAACATATAGGTAAAATTTTACTAAGCAATAATGCTGTCTAATTGCTTTAAATAATCTTAATCTATAAATAATTCTTTTGCAAAATCATCAGCAGCAAAAGCTTTTAGATCAGAAATTTTTTCACCCTGCCCCAAAAAGAAAACCTTAACTTTAAATAAGTCAGCAAGAGCAACTAAAACTCCGCCTTTAGCAGTACCATCTAATTTTGTTACAATTAAACCATTTATCTCTACATTATCATTAAAACCTTCAAATTGTTTGATAGCATTTTGTCCTGTGTTACCATCAATTGTCAATAATGATAAATGTGGTGCTGATTGATCAATTTTTTTTATTACTCTTGATATTTTGCTAAGCTGTTCCATTAAATTTTTATAATTTTGTAACCTACCTGCTGTATCAATTAACACTATATCATAACCATCAGTTTTTGCTTTATTAAAAGCTTTATGAGCAACTGAAGCAGGATCCTGACCTTCTTTTTCAGGAGTTACTATATCAACTTGCGCTCTTTCTGCCCAAACCTCTAACTGTTTTACAGCAGCTGCTCTATAAGTATCACATGCTGCAAGCAGAACTTTTTTATTTTGATCTTTATATAAATTTGCTAATTTTCCAATTGATGTTGTTTTACCAGCACCATTTACTCCAGAAAACAAAATCACATATGGTGATGATTTAAGATTAATTTTCCCTTCATATTCTTTTAAGTAATCTGAAAGTTGAGTTGCTAATTCTTGCTTCAAATTTTGACCTGAAATATTTTTTTCTTTAATAAGATTAATAAATTTTTGCGTAAATTTTACGCCAATATCACTTTTAATCATAATTTCTTCAATTGATTGTAAATCATCAATTGAAAGTTTATTTTTTGCAAAAAAACTATTGAGATATTGTTTAAAATGAGCTCTTGATTTGGTTAAACCTTTATTAGGTTCTACTGCCGATTTTTTACTAAAAATTTTAAGGAGTTTTTTTAACATAATGCTATATCAAATTTATCAGATGACATATCATATGAATTTATTTTAACATTAATAATATCACCTTGAGCAAAATCGTTTTTAAAGCTTAACTTTAAAAACTCTTCTGAACATATTGTTTTCTCAGACTCTACCAAACAAGAAAGTTGTTTACCAACAAGTGTCATCTTATATTTTAATAAATTGTTTTTAGCCAATAACCTCAAATTTTCAGCACGTTCTTTTCTGATATTTTTAGCAACTTGTTTATCATTTGGAATTTTAGCAGCTGGAGTTCCTTCTCTTTCCGAATATGGAAATACATGTAAATGTGTAAAGTTTAAATCTTTTATTAATTGAAAACTATTTTCAAACATTTCTGAAGTTTCAGTTGGGAATCCAGTAATTATATCAGCACCAAATGTACAATTTGGTCGTAATTTTTTTACTTTATTACAAAATTCATATACTTGTTCGCTATTGTGACGTCTTTTCATTCGCTTAAGAATCATATCATCACCTGATTGAAGTGATAAATGTAAATGCGGCATTAATCTTTTTTCAAATTCAATTAACTCAATTAATTCTTCATCAATTTCAGCTACATCAATTGATGAAAGACGAAGCCTTTTGATTCCAGGACATAAACTTAGAACTCTTTTGATTAATTGGCCTAATTTTGGTTTACCTGGGAGATTTTTACCATAATCTGTAATATCAACTCCTGTAAAAACAATTTCAGTATAACCTCTTTTAACTAATAAATTACAAGCATTAACAATTTCAGTAATGGTGTGACTTCTATTATTTCCCCTTCCATATGGAATTATACAATAAGTGCATCTATGATCACAACCATTCTGGATTTCAACAAATGCTCTAGCCTTTCCTTCAAAATCATTGATCATATGTAATGCTGATTCCTCGAGTTGCATAATATCTGAAACAATAATATTATTTTTATCAGTCAAATTCTTATAACTTCTAAAATCTAATTTTTCTTTATTACCCAGAACATAATCAACTTCATCCATTGAACTATATTTCTCTGGATTAATTTGTGCTGCACAACCTGTTACTAAAATCTTTTTATCAGGATGTAATTTTTTATTTTTTCTAATTGATTGTTTTAATTTTCTTTCAGCTTCTTTAGTTACTGAACAAGAATTAAAAATAATAAGGTTATCTAAACCTGAATTGTTAACTTCAGTTTTTATAATCTCTGATTCTGAAATATTTAATCTGCACCCAAAGGTAACTACATGATTTGACATAACGATATCATATACTTAAAGAAGCATATGATATCGATATAAAACCAAGCTGCAAGTAGAAAGGTAGCTGTAATAATGATAGGTAACTAATTATGCAGCAGCAAAAACTTCATCCCAACTTCCCTTTGTAGCAGCTCTAGTATATTCTGTAACTCTATTTTCAAAGAAATTTGTATGCTCAACACCATTAAGAATTTCATCCAACCATGGTAATGGGTTTTTATCAGTCATGTAAATTTCTTTTAATCCTAATTGCATCAATCTTCTATCGGCAATATATCTTATATATTGCTTTACTTCACGAGCAGTTAAACCTTCAACTGCACCTAACTCAAAAGCTAAATCAATAAAAGCATCTTCTAAATGAACAATAGTTGTACAAGCATTATAAATTCTACCTTTCAACTCATCATCATAAATTTCAGAATTTTCTTTGATAAAAGTTCTGTATAGTTTGATGATTGATTCTGTATGCAGGGTTTCGTCTCTTATTGACCATGTTACAATTTGCCCCATTCCTTTCATTTTACCAAATCTTTGGAAATTTAACAAAATAGCAAATGATGCAAATAACTGCAATCCTTCAGTAAAACCACCAAATACAGCTAAAGTAGTTGCAATGTCTTTTTTGGTATCACAACCAAACTGATTCATGTAATCATATTTATCCTTCATTTCTTTATATTTTAGAAATGCAGAATATTCAGTCTCTGGCATACCGATAGTATCAAGCAAATGAGAATATGCAGCAATGTGAACTGTTTCCATATTAGAAAAAGCTGCTAACATCATTTGCACTTCTGTCGGCTTAAAAACTTGTGAATAATGCTTCATATAACAATTATTTACTTCAATATCTGCTTGCGTAAAAAACCTAAAGATTTGAGTTAATAAATGACGCTCAGCTTCAGTAAGATCTTTTTTCCAATCCTTAACGTCATCAGCTAAAGGTACTTCATCTGGTAACCAATGAATTTTTTGTTGTGTTTCCCACGCTTCATAAGCCCATGGATATGAAAAAGGTTTATAAACTAATGGTGAATCTAATAAATTTGGCATATTTTCCTCTTTTATATTAATTTATTGACAAGCAAGACATTCTTCATACTGATCAGAAGATCCGCTTTGGTTTATATCATCATTTGCAACCTGTCCTTCAGTACCTTTGGCATCAATAGCTTTTCTCTCGACCTTGTGAGAAACTTTTTCAGCTCTTTGTATTGAAGTTGATCGACAATAATACAAACTTTTCATACCTTTTTTCCATGCATCAAAATGAAGTTTATGTAACTCTTTTTTGTGAACATCACCTGGTAGAAATAAGTTCATACTTTGAGCTTGATCAATATATGGCGTTCTATCAGCACATAAATCTACTAACCATTTCTGATCAACCTCAGGAGCAGTTTTAAACACTAACTTTTCATGTTCATCTAAAAAGTCTAAATGCTGAACTGAACCTTCATGGGTTGAAATAGAAGACCAAGTTTCTTCGTTATTCTTACCTTTTTCTTCTAATAATTTGGTAAGATGTTTATTTCTGACTGTAAATGAACCTGTAAGAGTTTTTTGAGTATATGAATTCGCTGCATATGGTTCAATACCAGGAGATGAATTACCAGCAATAATGGAAATACTTGCAGTTGGAGCAATTGCTGTTTTATATGAAAATCTTTCCATTATACCACATTCCTCAGCATCAAGACAAGCGCCTCTTTCTTCTGCAAGCTTTACACTTGCCTCATTAGCTTTCTCGTTAATATGAACAAAGATTTTCTTGTTCCAAACTTTAGCCATAGCTGATTCAAAAGGAACTGACTTACTTTGAAGGAAGGAATGAAGACCCATTACTCCAAGACCAACACTTCGTTCACGCATTGCAGAATATTTAGCTTTTTTCATTCCATCAGGCGCTTTCTTGATAAAATCTTCTAAAACATTATCAAGAAATCTTAATACATCTTCGATAAAAATATTATTATCTTTCCACTCCTCATAAGTTTCAATATTAAGTGAAGATAAGCAACAAACCGCTGTTCTATTATTGCCTAAATGATCATTACCTGTTGGCAATGTAATTTCAGAACATAAATTAGAAGTTTTTACCTTTAAACCAAGTTTTTTATGATGTTTAGGAGCATTTTTATTAACATTATCGATATATAAAACATAAGGTTCACCAGTTTCAACTCGAGCAGTCAAAAGTTTTATCCATAAATCTCTTGCTTTGATAGTTTGCATGACATCGCCATTATTAGGCGATTTTAACTCCCACTCTGAATCATTTTCAACAGCTTTCATAAAATCATCAGAAACAACAACACCATGATGAAGGTTTAAACTTCTTCTATTAACATCACCACCTGTAGGTCTTCTAAGGTCAATAAATTCTTCGATTTCAGGATGATCAATAGGCAAATAAACTGCTGCACTTCCCCTTCTTAAGCTTCCTTGAGAAATGGCTAAAGTTTGAGAATCCATAACTTTAATAAAAGGTATAATACCAGAAGTTTTACCATTGCCTCTTACTGTTTCTCCAATTGAACGAACATTACCCCAAAAGCTTCCAATTCCACCACCACGTGAAGCTAACCATACATTTTCATTCCATAAATCAACGATCTCTTCTAATGAATCATTCACTTCATTTAAAAAACATGAGATAGGTAGGCCTCTGTCAGTTCCACCATTACTCAATACTGGAGTCGATGGCATAAACCAATGATTAGAAATATAATTATAAAGCCTTTCAGAATGAGCTTCATTATCACCATAATATTTGGCAACTCTCATAAATAGATCTTGATAATCTTCTCCAGGCATTAAATATCTGTCTTTTAATACAGCCTTTCCAAAATCAGTTATTTTATTATCTCTCTCCTTGTTAATTTGTAGATTAGATATTGGTAATTCAAAATGACCTTCTTGATCAATATTATACTCAACTTCACTCATTAGCTTAAAAATATAAAAAAAGTAAATTAATACGCTAAATACAACATATAGTAGAAACATAAAGTATTTAGCACTACATATAGATATATGATTAAACCGAAGATCTTTTTTGTCTACGATATTTTTTATTTTTTTTTATTGATATTTAAAGAGTCCTTATGGGAACTGAAATTAACAAAAAATAAAAATTAATTTAATCTCTGATCTTTAACAATGAATTCAGATTTTGAAATTTTTTGATTTAAAACTATATCAAAAAGATTAATTTCAATTTTGTTATTATTATAATCCAAAACGTCAATTTTACTAATCATTAATGGATTATGAGAAAAATAAAGACGCATCTGTTTTACGTCTTTCTTATTTGGTTTAGAAACAGTTAAATAGCTTCCATTATCAGTTGATGAGAAATCAATTACATTTAAATCATCATTTATAGATAAATTTTCTTCAGCTAATAACGAAGCAATTGAATCATCAACATCTAAAAAATTACTTTGTTTTAATTCTTTATCATAAAATACAATAGTTTTACCATCAGAAATAATTTGAATTGGCTGAGATTGATAATCCCATTTAAACTTGCCAGGTTTTGAAATAGTAATTGAACCTTCAGCAAGCGTTCCGTTAACATCTAACTGTAAAAAGTTAGCTTTGAGAGTTTTAATATCATTTAAATAATTTTCAATTTCAGACAAATCATTAGCAAATGATTTTAAAGAGAAAATCAATAACAAAAAACTTACAAAAACACTTCTACTCATTTTAGGAATTATTTTGGTTTAAAAAGGCAATAATAGTATTATTCATTAAACAAGCAACAGTCATTGGTCCAACCCCACCAGGAACTGGAGTAATATTATCAACATGATCAATTAAATCGTGATAATCGGCATCACCAACTAACCTTGATTTCCCATCACTATCTGTAATTCTATTAATACCAACATCAATTATTGTTGCTCCTTTTTTAACATTATGTTTGTTTAAAATTCTTGGAACACCAACAGCAGCAATGATGATATCAGCATTTAATGTATGAGATTTAATATCATTTGTTTTTGAATGAACTATTGTTGTAGTACAATTTGCCTGTAATAACAACTCAGCAATAGGTTTGCCAACAATATTTGACCTTCCAACAATAACAGCATTTTTTCCTGATAAATCTTCAAAAACTGATTTTAAAAGCATCATACATCCTTGAGGTGTACATGGAATTAAACTATTTTGATAAGTATATAATTTACCAGTATTTGTAGTATGAAAACCATCCACATCTTTAATTGGGTCAATCGCATTAATAATATTGATGTTTTTAATATGTTTAGGCAATGGTAACTGAACTAAGATACCATTAACATGATCGTCATTATTTAAATCATGAATTTTATTTATTAAAGTTTCTTCACTAACATCACTTGGTAATCTAATTATTTCAGATTCAACACCAATATTTTTAGCTTGTTTATCTTTATGAGAAACATAAACAGAACTTGCGGGATCATCTCCTACAATCAAAACTTTTAAACAAGGGGTTTTTGAGTATTTAGCTTTTATCTCTAAAACTTTTAACTTTAAATTCTCTAAAAGTTCTTCAGCTGATTTTTTACCATTAATTATTGATGCAGTCATTTAAAATCATTGTTTTTTTATTATTATTTAAGCTATAAATTGAAAAAGCTTATGAAAAATTTAACTTAAATTCTTTTAATATAATTTTTTATTTAGCTCAATAAGTTTTAAAAATTATTAAAAATTAATTTATAAATGCAAAATTTTGAAATTGAAAAATTAATTGTAGATATATACGGACTTAAACAAGTCAGCTTCTTACCACCTTCTAATTTGGTGATTTTTTTAATTTTTTTTATAACATTTATAACTTTTGGATATATTTTTGCTCGAAGATATTATCTAAAACAAAACCCATCTATAAGAAAATTACTAAAAATTAAAAAACAGATTAAACAATTGAATAAAATAGAGCTAAATCAATTATCAATTTTGTGCAAAAAAATAGCCTATTTGAAATATAATAACAGCCAAATTAACCAGATGAATTTTTATGAACTTATAAACTATATTCATTTTGTTGAAAAAAATAACGATTTTGATTATTTGCTTATTGATCTAGATGATAATTTATATTCTAAACAAAATATAATTATAAAAGATGAAAACTTACAAAATATTGTTAAAGTTTTATTAAAATGGATTTAAAAATTTTAATTAAATATGATTGATAGCATATATAATTTATTCAATTTTGATTATTCAAATTTAACGTTTTTAAGACCATATTTTCTTGGATTAATTTTTTTGCCATTAATATGGTTTATATTTTTTCAGAATATTTTCAAAATTCAAAAAAACTCTAATTTGTTTATTCCCTTTAAACATTTAGAAGATTTTCAAAAACAATCAAATAGCAATAATCCAAATTTTAAAACGATCTATATTTACCTAATTTGGCTCATATTAGTGATTGCAATTTCCGGACCAATCTCAGTTTTAACTAACAAACACACAGAAAAAAACGGTTACAGAATAAGTCTTGTTATCGATACATCATTATCTATGAATGCGTTGGATTTTTCAAAAAATAAAAATGATTTAACCACTAGATTAGATGTTATTAAAAACGTAATTGCTAAATTTATAAAAAACAAAAATAATGATTTTTTTTCTCTAATAACTTTTGGAGATTTTCCTGTCCTTCAATCACCATTAACTGCAGATAAAAATGCTATCATACAATATTTGAATAATAGTTATGTTGGAGAATTTGGCAATTCAACAGCAATGGGAGATGCACTTGGTCTTGCTATTAATAGTTTAAATGAATTTAATAAATCTAGAGTAATTATTCTATTAACCGACGGAGCAAATAGTAGCGGTGAATTTTTACCAGAAACCATTGCATATATTGCAAAAGAAAAAAATATCCCAATTTATACAATTGGCATTGGTAAAGAAGATAAAGTTCCCCTTTTAATATCAAATAATAGAATAACTTATGAATTTCTTCCATTAGATGAAAAATCTTTAAAACAAATTGCTGAAATTTCTAACGGTAAATATTTTAAAGTAACTGATATAAATGATCTTAAAAAGGTTTATTCCGAGATCTCAAAACTTACCAAAGTAAAACTTAAGAGTTATGATAATGTTGAAATAAAATATCATCATAAAGAACTATTAATTCTAGCTTTTATGATGCTAATAATTGCACATTTTTTTAAATTAATATTTGTATTTAGAATATGAATTTTGAAAATTTATTAAACATTATTAACTTTAATTTTCCTTCAGCATTACTTGGATTATTTTTAATTCCAATTTTCATTTATATTTGCCATCTCAATCTAGATTCACCAAAACACAAATCCTTAAATAAATATTTTAGTTCAAATGCCTTAAATTTTTTATTTAAAAGACGTAATAATCTTTTTGTAATTAATTTATTAAGAGCTTTATTTTTCTGTTTTTTAATTATTGCAATCGCTGGTCCTAGATGGGATTATCATGAAATAAAAAAGCAAAAACATACTATAAATAATCTGATTTTATTAGATGTTTCTATGTCAATGTATGCAATTGATTTTGAGCCTAGTAGATTTGAGCAAGCAAAAAAAGAAATTAATGCTATTTTTAAGCCTGATAATAGCTATGGAATAGTAGCATTTGCTAAAACAAGCTATAATATTATTCCTATAACATCAGATGTTGAATATATAAAAAATTATTTAAGAAATTTAAATCTTAATGACTTTGAAAATTCAGGATCAAATTTTAACTTTAGTCTAGAGCTAATAGATAAAATAAATAAAATACAAAATATTGATAATGTATATATTGTTAGCGATTTTGATTTTGATGAAGAAATAAATCGAGATCAATTAAAAAAAATCACTGATACTAATATAAAAATAATCCCAATAAAAATAGCAACAAATTCAGGAGCTCCTATTAAATCTTATCAAGGACAATTTCTTAATTATGAAAACAAAACTGTTATTTCAAAACCAAATAACGAAATTATTGCGGTAATTAATAAATTACAAAATGATTTAGAATTTAAAAATTCAGAACAAAATAACAAATTATTTAAACAGAGAATTTGGGAAGAAGAATATTATTTATTTCTCTTACCATTATTAATTATTTTTTTAATGTTAAATAAAAGATCTGCATTCTTAATTTTAATTTTTTTGGCAAATTATTCAGTGAATATTAATGAGGCTTTAGCAAATCCATTTTTGAATCAAAATCAAAATGCAAAAATTAAATTTAACGAAGAATTATTTAGTGAAGCATCTGAATTATTTACAGATCCATATAATAAAGGAGTAGCAGCATATAAAAATAGAGACTATCAAAATGCGATCACAAACTTTTCACTCGATCAAACTCCAAAATCTAGATTTAATTTAGCTAATAGTTATTTACTTAATCAACAATTAGATGAAGCTATCACAGAATATGAAAATCTTTTAGATGAATATCCTAATGATCAAAATGCTCAGAGAAATTTAGATATAGCTAAAATGCTGAAACAACAAAAACAAAAGAATAAACCTAATAATAACAAGGACTCAAAGGATAAAGAAAAAGATAAAAATCAAGAATCTAAAAATTCTGAAAAAGAGAATCAAACAAATGCTGAAAAAAATAACACAAAAAATGAATCAACAAAACCAGTTATCAAAAAGCAAGATAATTTAAGTGCTCAGATTTCAAATAAAAATAAACATAACATTAAAAACCAGATTTCAAAATCAAAACAAGATGGTAACATTAAAATAATAAAACCTTGGTAAACATGATAAATATTTCTTCAAAAACTTTTGGTTATTTTATTTTTTTCATATTTGTAAATTTATATGCAAATAACGCTTTATCATCATATTTTACTGTTTCCACTGATAAAAAAGTCATATTTAAAAATGAATCAATCAATGTTGAGCTAACTATATCAAACACCAGCTTAAAAACTAATATCGATTTAGCAGAAATTGAAGAGTATTTTGAAATTGAAAAACAAATTCGAAGATCTTCACATACAATTATCAATGGCAAAACAAGTAAAAGTGACATTTTACAATTACAATTAAAACCACTTAAACCAGGAACCATAACATTCCCTATTCTATCAGCAAATACAATCGATGGTGAGGTTAAAAGCAAAGCATTTAAAATTGAAGTATTAGATGAAATTGGTACTAGTGAGAACGCAAAAGAATTAGCTAAAATTACAGCTGAAATTAGCACAAATAAATTATACCAGGGTGAATATGCAATACTAAAACTAAAAGTTTTTATTTTCTCAGATATTTATAATGCACAATTATCAATCCCAGAATCAAAAACTGCAAAAATTGAAAAAATATATTCAATTCCTACTATTACCAAATCAATTGATGGTAAAAAAACTCAAATTTCTGAAATAATTTACAAAATAACTCCAATTTTATATAAGGATATTAGTTTAGAACCGGTAATATTAACTGGCCAGATTCAAAAGAAATTCAAAGAAAAAAATGACTTCTTCAATCAAAATCGTTTTTTCTTTAGTAACAATCTAAATCAATATGAAGATGTTACAATTGCAAGTAACAAAATCCCTATAATAAAAGTATTAGATTTAGGCATAGCAAATTTAGCTTCAAATAAATTCACAAAAGAACAAAAAATATCAAATGTTCAATCTGAGATTAATAACCCTATTGATTTATCTATTGTTTTAACTGCTGATAACAATTCAGCTGACATGCTTCCCGAAATTGAATTACCAAATAATAATTATGTGGAATTTTATAAAGAGAATTCTTTGACAAATGAAAAATATGATCCAATTACCAATAAAATTACAGCAACAAAAACACAAAATTTCACTATAATACCTAAACAACAAGGTAATAGTTATATTGATCAAGTTGATATAAAATGGATTAATAAAAAGACAAATAAAATTGAAAACTTAAAGTTAGATAGAATCAAACTTATTATTAAAGATCCAAATAAAACTCTTTCTCAAGATGCTGTAAAACCAGAAACTAAATCAGAAGACACAAAACTTGAAAATACAATTGTTGTAAAAGAAACGAAAAATTACAATTTAATCATTTATTTAATTCTAATAATTCTAATTTTGTTTTTTTATTCATTATGGCTAACATTGAAAATAACAAATTTGACTAAATTACATTTCATTAAGAGACCTAATAAAAAAATATTTTTATTAACCAGAACTGAAACCTTTGATGATTTAAAAGATTTTATATTTGATTTTTTTAATAAACATTTCGAAAAAGATTTTGAAAATTTTTCTGAAATAATTTCATTAATACAAAAATTAGATTTAAACGATGAAAATAAAAAAGCTCTAGAATTAGCAATATCAAAAATAGAGCTCTCATTATATAGCAAACAAAAATACCAGTTCGATCTAGTGAAGGATGAGCTAAAAAACGAGATAAAAACAATTGATAAAGCAGCACAAAAATTTAAAAAACAAAAAAATAATTAGTTAGAAATTGTTGATTTAAATTCAAAAGTAATAGCACCCTTCATAATAATCTCATTATCAACCTTATCAATAATCAGACTACCACCAGGTTGGAAAACTTCTAATTCTCCATCATAATTTTTATATTTATTACAAATGGCATAAGCTGCACAAGCAGCGGTTCCACATGATAAAGTTTCACCAGCACCACGTTCATATACAACTTGTTTGATAGTATTGCCATCAAATTCAATTGCACTTACATTAATATGATCAGGAAATAATTGGTGAGATTCATATTTAGATAAATGATTTTTTGCAGATATTAAACTTATATTATCAACAAAAAAAACTAGATGATCATTACCAACATTTACAAAATAACCATTACCTAATTTATCATCATCAAAATCAATATAACCTTCTTTATATTGATCAATTAATTTTAAGGAATTTATATTAAAATCAGCTACACCCATATTAACGCTGACAATATTATTATCAAAAATTGTTGAAGATAAAATTCTATCTTGAGCTTCAATAGTTATATTTGTTTTACCTAAATCTTTACCAATTAACCATGCTACACATCGAGAAGCATTACCACATGCTGCACCGATTGAACCATCTTGATTGTATATTTCCATTTTAACATCTGATTTCTTTGAAGCATTAAGAACGACAAATTGGTCACAACCAATACCAGTATTTCTATTAGAGTGTTTTGCAATAAACTCTTTAGTTAATTTTATGTCTAATAAATCTTTCTCAAAAAGAATGATAAAATCATTACCATTACCATTCATTTTATAAAAAATATTTTTAGGCATCTAAATTTGCATCAAGAGCATTTTGTTGAATAAAATCTCTTCTTGGCTCTACAACATCACCCATTAATGTTGAGAAAACATCATCAGCTTGCTCAGCATCACCAATTGTAACTTGTAGTAAAATTCTACTATCAGGGTCTAATGTGGTTTCCCATAATTGATCAGGATTCATTTCTCCCAAACCTTTAAATCTTTGAATTGTTAAACCTTTTTTACCAATCTCACCAACAATTTTAGAAATATCGAATATATTATTAATCTTTTTCATTCCTTCTTTAGTTTCAAGATATGTATTTGCATTAATATCAATGTCAATATCATTGATTTTCGGGACAATAGATAAGATATCTTTATTATGACTAATTTTACTATCTATAATAAATCTTTCAGTAACACCTCTTGAGGTTTTCAATATAATAAAATATTCACCCTCAACTTCAAAACTCCAATCAGTTTTATATGGTTCCTTAAATAATAAATTTAAATTTGATGATAATAAATCATAATTCACTTTAGAATCTTGTTTAAAAAAACCACTAATTATTAAAGCTTTAATAATATATTCCGGTATGTCAGTTTTAATTGTTGTTAAAACTGAATTAATCTTAAAAATATTAGCAATTAAACTTGATAAAACATCTCCTGTAATTTTAATATCATCAGTCTCATGAAGCGTGAAATCAGAGATAGAATTATTTAAAATATAACTATCTAATTCAGCTTGATCTTTTAGGTAAACTTCACTGCTACCTTTTTTTACTTTATATAATGGAGGCTGCGCAATATATAAATATCCGTTAGCAATTAACTCAGGCATTTGCCTATAAAAAAACGTAAGCAATAAAGTTCTAATGTGAGAACCATCAACATCGGCATCCGTCATTATTACGATTTTATGATAACGTAATTTCTCAAGATTGAACTCTTCTTTACCAATGGATGTTCCAAGTGCAGTAATTAATGTACCTATTTCTTGTGATGAAAGCATTTTATCAAATCGAGCTTTCTCAACATTTAAAATTTTTCCTCTAAGAGGTAATACAGCTTGAGTTTTTCTGTGACGAGCTTGTTTTGCTGAGCCACCTGCTGAATCTCCCTCAACTATGAATAATTCACTTAATGCAGGATCTTTTTCCTGACAATCTGCAAGTTTACCAGGCAATGATGAAAAATCTAAAGCTCCTTTTCTTCGCGTTAATTCACGAGCTTTTCTCGCTGCTTCACGAGCTTTTGAAGCATCATAAATTTTTTCTACAATTTGTTTAGCAACTTTAGGGTTCTCTTCAAACCACTTATTTAACTCATCAGTAACTATTGTTTCAACCGCAGGCCTTACCTCGGAACTAACTAACTTATCCTTAGTTTGAGATGAAAATTTAGGATCAGGAACTTTTACAGAAATAACAGCTGTTATACCTTCTCTAATATCATCACCTGTAATAGACAATTTATCATTTTTCTTATTAACAGAATTTTTAGTAATATAACCATTTACAGCTCTTGTTAATGCTGATTTAAAACCAGAAAGATGTGCACCACCATCACCTTGTTTTATGTTATTAGTAAAACATAAAATTGACTCATGATATGTGTCATTCCATTGTAGGGCTATATCAGTTACAATATCATCACTTTCTCCTTGAACCTTAATTGGCGGGCAAATCACATGTTTTGTTCTATCAATAAATTCAACATATGAGACAATTCCTCCCTCATAGTTAAAAACTGTATCTTTACCCTCACCCCTTTTATCAATAAGTTGTATATGAACTCCTGAATTTAAAAAAGCTAACTCTCTAATTCTTCTTTCTAATGTTGCATAATCAAATTCAATAAAAGCAAAAACATCATTTGAAGGCATAAAGGTAACTTTAGTTCCCTTTTTATCTATATTATTATTTACAACTTCTAAAGATTTAACAGTTACTCCATCTTCGAACCTAGCGTAATGTTCTTTTCCATCTCTATAAATAGTTAAATCTAAATATGCCGATAAAGCATTTACAACAGAAATACCAACACCATGAAGACCACCAGATACCTTATATGAATTCTTATCAAACTTTCCACCAGCATGAAGTTGAGTCATAATAACTTCTGCGGCAGAAATCTTCTCCTCTTCGTGAATATCAACTGGAATTCCTCTACCATCATCAGTAATAGTACAAGAGCCATTTTCTTCTATTTCAACAATGATTTTTGAACAATGACCTGCTAAAGCTTCATCAATTGAGTTATCAAGGACTTCATAAACCATGTGATGAAGACCTGATCCATCATCAGTATCCCCAATATACATACCTGGACGCTTTCTAACAGCCTCTAAACCTCTTAATACGGTAA
This sequence comes from Rickettsiales bacterium, assembly GCA_016778805.1. Lineage (GTDB taxonomy): Bacteria > Pseudomonadota > Alphaproteobacteria > Rickettsiales > JABIRX01 > JADHOX01. The sequence goes on along the minus strand of JADHOX010000004.1, from coordinate 8,981 downwards.
TGGAATCGGCGCTATATGAATCAATTGAATTTTCAGTGGGGTTTTCAGGCATTTTTTCTTGCATAATCTTTAGTAATAAAACTTCTATTTTTTAACCTTATATAGTGATTTAAGCAAGGATTTTCTTAATTACAGAAGATATTAGATTATGATTTTTATTTGATACAACCAGAGTTAAAACTTTATTAAATTTCCTGAAGAAATTTCTTTTTATCAGTGTCATTTGCATATTTGTCAGCATCTGGATATGGATCCTTTTTCTCGTTTATATTTGGCCATTTTTCCGATGCAGCTTTGTTATATTCAATCCATTCTAATAACTCTTCTGATTCTGGCTTAATTGCACCGACAGGACACTCTGCCTCACAAACTCCACAATCTATACATTCTGTTGGATTTATAACTAACATATTATCACCTTCATAAAAGCAATCAACAGGACATACAGCTACACAATCAGTATATTTACATTTGATACATTTATCATCAACGATATAAGTCATATTATTTTTTCTTAATTAACTTTTTAAAAATGTCCTCAAGATCAGATTCCTGAGTTTCTACATCTATAATTTTTATATTATTTTTAGTACAAAAATCAATTATTCCACTTAATGGTAAATCATTATATTTATATTTAACTGATAATTTAGTATGATTTGCAGATTTAATTATCCTAAAATCATCAAATATTTTAGTCAGTTTTGATTCTTTCTGATCTGATATTTTATCTATTGAAATAATTAACTCTTTTTCACCAAATATTTTTTTAAGATTTGAAGTTTTATCCTTTGCAATAATTTCACCATTGTTAATAACAGCAATATTATCACATAGCTGTTCTGCCTCTTCTAAATAATGCGTAGTCAAAATAATTGTAGTTCCTTGGGAATTTAATTCTTTTACATATCCCCACATTTGATCTCTAAGCTCAACATCCACTCCAGCAGTGGGCTCATCTAAAATCAAGACTTTAGGTTTATGAACTAAAGCTTTAGCTATCAAAAGACGCCTTTTCATTCCACCTGATAGTGACCTAGGCTTTACATTAGCTTTGTCACTTAAACCAAGTTTTGAAAGTAACTCATCGGTAATTCTATCTTTTGGCCTAACACCATAATAGCCTGCATAAATTTCCAAAGCTTCTTTCACCGTAAAAAAAGGATCAATAATAATTTCTTGAGGAACTATACCTAAATGAAACTTACAAACCCTTGGATGTTTGTCAAAATCATCTCCACAAACATTAATTTCACCAGAAGTTTTTACAACAGAACCAGCTAAAATATTTATTAATGTCGATTTACCAGCACCATTTGGTCCAAGTAAACCAAAAATACTTCCTTCTTCAATTTCAAAAGAAACAGATTTTAAAGCATCAACAACAGAGGATTTCAATTGATATTGCTTTGATACTTTGTTTATTTTTATTGAATATTTATTCATTAAAAAACCTGTTATGCAGCAAGAATATCCTGTAATTCTCCAGTTTGATAACAATCTTTAACTATATCACAACCACCTATAAATTCTCCATCAACATATAATTGGGGAATTGTTGGCCAATCAGAAAAAACTTTTATTCCTTGTCGAAGCTCCTCATCTTTAAGAATATCTACATCAGTAAAATCAATACTTAAATCTTGTAAAATTTTCACAACAGTAGCTGAAAAACCACACATAGGAAAGTTTTTAGAACCTTTCATAAATAACACAACTTTATCAGAAGCTATTATCTCCTTAATTTTAGAATCTATATCAGACATTATATACCATAAAATTTATGCTGTTTTTAATTGGAAAAGAAATGATTTGCAAGTGCGAATAAACTTATGCTTAATGTTTTAACTACAAAATTAATTAAATCCTTAAAATAAATGAACAAAATCGTAATTTTAGACAAAGCTACTGTAACTAAAGGTGATTTAACTTTTGATGAAATAGAAAAGATTGCTCCAACCAATATTTTTTCAACCACAGAGCAAAACCAAATTATAGAAAGAACAATCGATGCTGAAATTATTGTCACTAATAAGGTTGGATTCGACAAAAACTTGATAAACCAACTTCCAAAATTAAAAATGATTTCGTTATTTGCTACAGGATATGATGTTATTGATATAAAAACTTGTAAAGATAATAATATTGCCGTTGCAAATGTTGCTGATTATTCAAGCTATTCAGTAGTACAAACTATAACTGCTCATATTTTAAACTTAACTCAAAAAATCCATCATCATAATGAATTTGTTAAACAAGGTAACTGGAGCAAATCAGAAATTTTCAGCTGTTGGCAAGGTAAACTTCATGAATTATCAGGACAAAAATTTGGTATAATCGGATTTGGTAATATTGGTAGAAAACTTGCAGAAGTGATGAAAGCATTTGGACTTGAAGTAATAATAAATACTAAAAATCCTGATAAATATTTAAATTACGATTTCAAATTTGTTGATTTTGATGAACTTATTTCAACATCAGATATTATTTCGCTCAATCTTCCTGCATCACAAGATACAAAAAATTTAATTAACAAAAATGTTATAAATAAAATGAAAAAATCAGCAATTTTAGTAAATTGCTCAAGAGGAAAATTAATTAATGAAACCGAACTTGCTGAATGTTTATTAAACGAAGATATTGCTTTTGCATGTTTAGATGTATTAGAACAAGAACCTCCTAGAACTGATAATCCATTAATTAAACTAAAAAATTGTCAGATAAGCCCTCATATTGCTTGGGCAACAATTGAAGCTAGAAAAAAAATAATTTCTGAAACTGCATTAAATATTAAAGCATTTATAAATGGTAATTCACGAAATAGGATTGTTTAATTAATCAGATATTAATTTTCGTGCTAAATCCAAACTAGATTGTGTATCAACATTGACTGGTTTTTGTTTATCATCCAGTAAACAAGCAAAAATACGCATTTTATTATCCAAGGCCCTTAATTGTTCTAATTTGTTATTAATTTCTCTTTCAGTTTGAGACAATTCTACAAATTTTATTAAGGCTGATTTTCTATAAACATATATACCAATATGCTCATAAAATTTTCCATCTAAACTTTTAGGTTTTGATCTTAGGAAATCATAACATTCAAATGACGCTAATGAGGATGCTTGATTATCAATAATGGCTTTAACAACATTTGGATCATCTGCTTTTTTTTCATCTTCAAATTCAATCACTGCAGTAGCTATATCTGCCTCAGGATTTAATTTTAGAACATTAATTGTCTGAATAATTACATTAGGATCAATATTTGGAACATCCCCCTGAAGATTTACAACATAATCAAACTTATCGTTTTGATTAATTTGTAATAATGCCGAATATATTCTGTCAGTACCTGATGGCAATTCAGGATCAGTCATTTTACAATCACCTCCAAATTTTATAACTTCTTCAGCTATTTCACTATCACCACATGCAACAAAAACTTGACTATCTGAAACTTTATTAGCTTGATCATAAACACGCTGAATCATTGTTTTACCATTAATATTAGCCAAGATTTTGTTTGGTAACCTTGTTGAACCTAGTCTTGCAGGAATAATAATTAATGTGCTCATTGTAATTTTAATTTAAGTAATTATTTTTACCAATTCTAAATATTGAATTAATATATGCAATGCTCAACAGCAAAATACTTCTAATAAAAAAAGAATTTATCAAACTAAATGAAGATAATTTAATTTTAGGAGTTTTTATTAACCTTAGAGATTTTATTTTAAGCACAGTTCCAACAGCTAATTTTATTACAAATGCCATTAATAATAATATTACAATTGCAGCTTTAGATAAATTTTCATTATCATTTTTTTCATATTTTATATCTTTATTTACCTCAGCAATAACTTTTTCAGTTTTTCAATATAAACAATATGCCGATAAAATAGATAATCTGATTTCTTCATCATTGTTTTTTTTAACAGGCGACCAGGAATTATCTTATTCAATAATAGTTTTAACAGTTGCTAAAATTCTAATAATTGGAATTATTATCAATTTAATAATAGCAATTATCTATCGGAAGAAAATTCAGAGAAAAAAAACTTCAATTTTCTATCAGCAATTTGATGAAAACCTAAATGCTGAATATGACAAATATGTTAGAGCCTTCCCTAATCAAAACTCTTCAAATCTTAGACATGATTTTATTAGCTTTAAAAGATCTATTAGATATTCACAATTATTACTCTATCTTCATAATATAAGAGTTTTAAATATAAATGACATTAATGAACTAATCAAAAATCAGGAGTTAATGGCAGCAAAATTAAATTTAAAAAATTTAAGATCCAGTGAAATTCAAGATCAAATGTTAAAATATCTTGATTCATTAGCTCGAAATAAAAACTTAGATTTTAACTCTAGAAATTTAAGAGAAAATTTAATTTTTAGGAGCAATAATAACCAACTAAAGGAGCCCCTATTAACTGGAAAATTTCTAGAGAGCATTGTTAAATTAATGCCAAGTTTTGATAACTTTATTAATTCTTCCAACATTGTAATTAAAGACTTAACCTCACTTTCCGAAAATTTTAATAGATTTATAATTAAAGAAATTTCTAATATTCAAAATAATATTAATCTATTAATTCAAGACCCAAAACAAAAATCCAACTCTTCGCTTGAAAATAGCTTTTTAGCACCAGCTAGATTTTTAGTAGAAAAACTTAATGATGTTTACAATATGTTAAGTAAAACATTTAAAGATAGCTTTAAAGGAGAAGAAAAGGATTTCAAAAACAATTATTTAAATGATCAACTTATACAAATGAAAAATCAAATAAATGATTCAATAAAGAATTTAGAAAGTTTTTTGGAAAATAGTCAAAACACAAAATCTCATTCAACAAATGTTATTAAGTCTCAAAACTCTGTAAAAAACCAAGATAATACCCGATAAACACAAATTAATAAAAAGGGAAACTTCTACTATCTTTGCAACTATCTGGTTTACCAGTAATTTTGTCATAAACACTCTCATCTAATGGCTTAGGGATTTCAATCATGTTAGTAACTTTAGATTCCGATATTACACTACAATCAGACTTATTATCTTTTACTGACTTTGCAAAACTTTCATATTCACTAGATTTAAAGTTTTCTTTGCTAATAACAATTTCTTCCAATGAAGTGTTAGGTAAATATTTTACCAAACTATTAAGTATATCTACGGTCAGACCATCTATGTCTGATAAATCAATATATAGAACATCACTATTCTGAGTTAAAGCAAAAAATATCTGTTCCAATTCAAGAGCAACAGTCCCAAAATCACATCCTCCAAAATCAATTGTATCAAAATCAACCGAATTATTCTGAAGATATATTGCAAATTCTATAATATCTTTTGGACTTGTCTTTTTAAAAGAAATTGTTGAATTTCTTATGTTATTATTATGAAAAAACCTATTAAATCGATCAGATAAAAAATTACTTAAATCATAACCAATATTTTTAATTTCATCAGTGAATTTTTGTAAATTTTCACCTCCAATATCTTGTAACTTTAACCATGCAAAGTGATATGGTGTAAAATTAAATTCATCAAAAATATCCAATGAAGAACTTTTGATAAGATTTGGATCCAAATAAAAACTATCTTTTTCCCAATTCTTTACAACTTTCATTAAATCACCATAAGATTCAGAAGGTCTCATAACTTTATCTCAAATATTAAAAATAGCACAAAAGTTTAGCAACAAATCTAAATGACTAACAGCTTAATTTATTACTAATAAAATCAATAACAATAATTTTGACGCGCAAAATAATAAAAAAATTCACACTATTCAAGGAAAAATAACAACAAAACTGCAAAAATAAAAATTTTTAAAGTTTAATATTGAATATATTTAGAAATGATTTTAAAGAATTAAAGCATATATCGGGCGATTAGCTCAGTTGGTAGAGCAGTTGACTCTTAATCAATTTGTCCGGGGTTCGATTCCCCGATCGCCCACCAAAAATTAATGAATTTCAATCCCCTCTTTAGCTTGTCGTTTCATAATTTTCTTAACTAAAATGTAACATAAAATTAATATTGCTACATTCAAAATTGCAAATAATGATAATTTATGAGCTACTTCATTATCATAAGCAATAACATTTCCAAATGCATAACCAAGCAGTGCTAATATAGATACCCAGATAGCAGCGCCAAGACATGTACAAATTGAGAATTTCAACAAATTCATTTTTACTAATCCAGCAGGTAATGAAATATACTGTCTCAAACCAGGAATTAATCTACCAATGAAAGTTCCAAAAAGGCCATGCTTTTTAAAAAATTTTAATATCTTATCTAAACTTTTTTTCTGTAAACCAAAATATTTACCATATTTACCTAAGAAAACTAAGCCAAATTTTTTAGCAAAATAATAATTAAATAATGCACCAGCAAGGCTTCCCAATACACCAGAAAGAATAACACCGAAAATATTGTAACTTCCTATTGATGCTAAATACCCAGCAGGAATCATAACAATTTCACTAGGGAAAGGAAAAAAACTACTTTCTAAAGCCATTAACAAAAATATTCCTATATAACCTATTGATTCTATCAATTGATTTATAAAATTAATTAATTCTAAAAACATATTACTTAAAATTTTTAAACTGATTAAACTTATCAAAAGCTTTACCAGTTGTTATTAGCTCTTCTGCATAATTGACGCATTCTTGAATATCATTCTTTAAATTCTTCAAATAAAACACAAAAGCTGCATTTAAAACAACTGTATTGTAAAATGAAGATTTTTTCCCATTAAGCAATCTAATTATTTCATCAGCATTAAATTTAGCATCTTTACCTATTAAACTTCCCTCATCATCTGAATATAAACCTACAGTTTTTGGGTCAAAAATCCATTCCTTAATAACACCATTTTTTAACTCACAAACCTTTGTTTTACCTAAACATGTAATTTCATCAGCACCTTTTGGTCCATTAACAATAATAACATTTTTACTACCATTTTCTTTTAGTACTTTGCACATTGTTTTGGCTATTTCGAAATCATAAACACCTATTAACTGCGAATTAACTTTTGCAGGGTTAAGTAATGGTCCAAGAATATTAAAAATAGTTCGTTTACCAATTTTTTTTCTTACTTCGGCAACATTTTTTAAAATTGGGTGATATAATGGCGCAAACAAAAAGGCAATTCCAACTTGCTTCAAACATTCCTCAACTCTTATTTGCTCTTGCAATATATTGATGCCCAAAGCTTCTAAAACATCAGATGAACCTGATTTTGAAGAAACACCTCTATTTCCATGTTTAGCAACTTTTAACCCAGAGCTTGCAACAACAAAGGCTGTAGTAGTAGAAACATTGAAGTAATTTAAACAATCACCACCAGTTCCACACATATCAACAGCATCTGAAAAACCTTCAATTTTATTAGCATGTTGAAAAATAATATTTCTTAAAACTTTTATTTCATTAAACAGGTCTGACTTGTTATTTAGAGCTAGTAAAAAACTTTTTACATCTTCATGATCATAAGAATTATCAAGTATATTTGAAAATATTTCTATTAACTCTAACTCATCTAAATCTTTATGTTCTAATATTTTATTTATGTAATTTTTCATAATTTATTTATTGCAAGCAAAAATGCTTTTTCCAAAGTACTAGCTTTGTATTTTTGTTTAAAATCTTTTGGTTTGCCAGTGAAAATTATTTTTTTGTTATGAATAACCGCTATTCTATTAGAAATTTCATCAATATCAGATAAAATATGTGAACTAAAAAAAACAGTTTTATTTTCTTGTTTATATTCTTTAATCAATTCTTTTAGTCTTATTCTTACATGAGGATCTAGACCACTCATTGGTTCGTCTAGAATCAATAAATTTGCATCAGATAAAAACACTGATATCAAACCAAGTTTTTGCCCCATACCTTTTGAATATTTTCCAATTTTCAAATCAAATGCATCATGAGCTAAATCAAGTTTTGTTGCAATTGATTTTGCTTTTTCAATATCAAATTTCTTACCAAATTGTTGAGACGAAATATCCAGGAATTCTTTTCCATATAAATATTGTGAAGGTGCAAATTTTTCAGGTAAATATGATAAATTTTGTCTAGAATTATTATCTTTATTAGATTTGCCAAAAATTTTTACATCACCATTATCAAAAGATAATAGATCCAATATGATTTTAATTAATGTAGTTTTCCCAATACCATTAACTCCAACCAAACCTAATATCTCTCCTTTTTCTACATTTAAATCAATAGAATCAATAATGGTTTTGTCACCATATGATTTTGTTAAATTAGCAATATTTAAAGCATAATTATCTTGTTTTGTCATATCTTCCTTCTTTAATTGTAACCTCTTTACTTAATAGAAATGTTTGATTTATCTTTAATTCAAAACTAACATTAGCTATATCATCAACTATTTTTATATCAGCAGTTTCAGGAATTTTATTAGTTTCTATTGCCTGATTTAATATATAAACAAAAGTACTATAACCTGTAACCCATTTTAACTTAATTTTTTTACTTGATACATCTACTATTTGAAACTCATCAGTTCCAGGAGTATCTTGATTATATTTATTTCCATTAATCCATACAATCCATCTATTTGAATTAATATAAATAATTGAATTAAGATAGAATTTTATTGATCTAGTAGCACTGACAAGCTCAACCTCTTGATCATCAATAACTTCTTTTTTATCAAAAATTTCTTCTTCAGCTATTAACTCACCTAAAATTAAGGAAGCTCTTACCTTGTCTAGCTTTTTTAATTGAGTGGGATTAAATAATAAACTTCGCTTATTAATTATTTCTTCAATGGAATAATTATAAACTTCTGTTTTTAGAAAATTATGCTTTAATTCTTTCTTATTAATATCTTCCTCTGTGTTGTTATTTAGTTGCTGTGCAAATAAATTTTGTGCAAAAAGACCTAATAATATTAAAATACAAAATCTAATCATTT
>JADHOX010000034.1 GCA_016778805.1 Rickettsiales bacterium | reverse complement strand
CACAGGGAAGTTTCTTTCATGTAAAAGTGTTAATAATTCTCTTCCTACATTTCCAGTTGCGCCAACTACGGCAATATTATAAGTCATGAAACCTCTTTATGATGCTAGTTTTATTTGTTCGTAGAAGGCTTTGCCATTTAGCTCATCTTCGATTCTTATTAATTCGTTATATTTTGCGGTACGATCAGATCTTGATAATGAACCTGTTTTAATTTGTCCACAACCAGTAGCAACTGCAATATGAGCAATTGTTGTATCCTCTGTTTCGCCTGATCTATGAGATAATATTGAAGTATAATTATTATCATGCGCTAAATTAATGGCGTTAAGAGTTTCTGTTAATGTGCCAATTTGATTAACTTTGATCAGAATAGAATTAGCTCTTTTTGCTTCAATACCTTCAGCTAAAATTTTCGGATTAGTAACAAAAAGATCATCTCCAACTAATTGAACTTTATTACCTAATTTTGCAGTAAGTTTTTTCCATCCAGAAAAGTCATCTTCTGACATAGGGTCTTCAATTGAGAAAATAGGGTATTTTGCTACTAATTCAGCATAATATTCTATTATTTCATCTGAGGTTAAGATCTTATTTTCTCCTTTTAAATGGTATTTGCCATCATGATAAAATTCTGTAGAGGCGGCATCTAAAGCAAGAAGAATCTCGGTTCCAGCATTGTAGCCACTAATTTCTATGGCTTTTAAAATATATTTTATAGCAGCTTCTGTTGAGCTAAGATTTGGAGCAAATCCACCTTCATCACCAACTGCTGTATTATAACCATCTTTATTTAAAAGTTTTTTGAGATTATGAAAAATTTCAGCACCAATTCTTATTGCATCAGCAATTGATTTCGCTGTTGCTGGCATAATCATAAATTCTTGTATATCAATTGGATTGTCAGCATGAGCGCCGCCATTGATGATGTTCATCATTGGTACAGGCATTTTATAATTATCAGATTGGCTAATTTGTTCAAAAAGCGAAATGTTGTTGAAATTTGCGCAAGCATGAGCATATGCCAATGACACACCTAAGATAGCGTTAGCGCCAAGATTGGATTTATTATCAGTATTATCTAAAGCGATTAATCTTTGGTCAAGTTCAGTTTGTTTATTTATAGGAAAATCAAGAAGATCATTTTTAATGATAGTATTAACATTTTTGACAGCGTTTAAAACGCCTTTACCCAGAAATCTATTTTGATCTCCATCTCTTAATTCACAAGCTTCCAAACTACCAGTTGAAGCTCCACTAGGAACGGCAGCCCGTCCTTTTACAGAGTTTGATAAAGTTATTGTTACTTCAACAGTTGGATTTCCGCGAGAGTCTATAATTTCTAATGCATGTATATTTTTGATTTGTGACATTTTTATAAATCCTGTTTTATTAAATTATCAATTTTTTGAATTCTAGTTAAAAACTCTTCAACCTTATCTAGTGGAATCATACAAGGTCCATCACTTGGAGCATTATCTGGGTCCTGATGAGATTCTGCAAATATACCTGCTATTCCTGTTGATATTGCGCCTCTTGCAAGAGTTTCAATAAACTGTCTTTGTCCTCCAGAGGAGCCTCCAAGACCACCAGGTTGTTGAACAGAGTGGGTAGCGTCAAATATTACCGGAAATCCTGTCTCAGACATTATCTTCAAACTTCTAAGATCAGTCACTAATGTATTATAACCAAAAGATGCTCCTCTTTCAGTAAGTAAAATTTTCTCATTACCAAAATGTAATACTTTATTTACAACATTTTGCATATCCCAAGGTGCTAAAAATTGTCCTTTTTTAATGTTAACAACTTTATTGGTTTCTGCAGCAGCTTTTAGGATATCCGTTTGACGGCAAAGAAATGCAGGTACCTGAAGAATATCAACTCCAGATGATTCTCCTATTAATTTTGCTTGTTCTTCATTATGAATATCAGTTAGAACCGGGCAGTTAAAAGTTTGTTTTACTTCTTCAAAAATTGGTAATGCTTTTTCAAGGCCTAGGCCTCTCTTACCAGAAATGCTCGATCTGTTAGCTTTGTCATAAGAGGCTTTAAAAATATATGAAATACCCAGTTTTTCGGTAATTTTTGATAATTTTTCTGCCATCATTAGAGAATGATCTCTAGATTCCAACTGGCAAGGACCGGATATAAAAACAAAACTCTCATTATTTGAGAATGTAATATTATTTAAATTTACTGATTTCATATTTTTGTAATAAATTAGAGTTGGAAATAATAGCCCAATCTTTTGATAAATCTACAAGAAATTCAATCAAGAAACTAGTTTGTTTAAAATTTTGTTTTTACTTAGCTTGAAAAAATAGCTATAATGAAAATATAAATAATTAACTAAATTGTTATGATTAAAAAGTTATTCATAATCTCTACGCTATTTTTTAGTGTATCATTCTCTAATCAAATTTTTGCAAATGATCGAGTTAAATGCATAAAAGAAAATGGAAAAATATGCTTTAATTCGGACCATTGTGATTTAAAGTCATTAAGCTTTAGTGAACGAAAGCGCATTGGTAAATGTAAAGATGCTGGTGGTGAAATAAGTCAATGTATTGTTAGTCTAAGAGAATTTGGCGAAAATCAAAAATCTTGTTTGAAAGATTGTTTTGAAAAAAAATGCCCTAAATAAACTAAATATTTATGGCCATAAATAGCCATAAATATTGTTTAATTAGAGTTAGCTAACTAATGATTCGAAGATTGATAAGCCATCTATACCAATAACATTTTTGTCAATTGCTCTCTCTGGATGAGGCATCATGCCAAGAATGTTTTTGCGTTTATTTAATATTCCGGCAATATTGGCTTTTGAACCGTTTTCATTGTTGTGATATTCAAAAGCAATTTGATCATTATCTTGTAATAGTTTTAATTCATCATCACTACAAAAATAATTTCCATCATGGTGAGCGATAGGAAGCATTAAGTTATTTTTGATATTTTGAGTAAATTTAGAATTCTTTGATATGGTATTAATTTGAACAATTTTGCTAAGAAATTTTAAGTTTTTATTTCTAACTAAGGTTCCGGGAAGTAAACCAGATTCTGTAAGTATTTGAAAGCCGTTACAAACTCCAAGAATGTATTTTCCATTATCAGCTGCTTTTTTTATTTCGGATAAAATGTTTGAACTAGCAGCAATTGCGCCACATCTAAGGTAGTCACCGTAAGAAAATCCCCCAGGAATCGCAATTAAATCAATGTCATTTGGAATAGATGAGTCTTTATGCCAAATAAATTGAACCGATTTACATACTTTTTCAAACGCATTCAACATATCCCTGTCACAATTAGATCCAGGAAAAACAATTACACCAGCTTTCATGCTTCAAGTTTAATTTCATAATCTTCAAGGACAGTATTAACCAATAGGTCATTACATATTTTATCAGCAAGTTTTTTAGCTTCTTCTAGATCATTAGTATCAAATTCTACTTCGAAATACTTGCCTTGACGAATTTGGTCAATTTTTTCGATACCTTTCTGCTTTAAGCTGGTTGAAATTGCAGCTCCTTGAGGATCAAGAACTCCATGCTTTAATGTTACATATATTTTAGCTTTCATATTTTTCAAAAAATAATTATGGTTAAAATGCGTTTATAATTGCTGCAACGGTTAAGCTCATTAATGCTACACCAGTTACAATTACTCCAATAGCGATTCCAGCAAATCTTTTACTTTTGCTTTTATTGGTATTTTTATAGCCTTGGACATTCTTATATCCTGAATAGTTTGCTTGGTTTTGTTCATACTCGTTAAGATCATTTCTTTCAAAGCTATTAGCTATATTTTTTTCTTCATTATGGTATTTTAATTTAACTGAACTTTCCATATCTGAGTTAATACTATAATTAAGCATGTATTTTTCTTCTTCAAAGCTATTATAGGCAAAAAGTTTAGTCGAAGATATTAATGAATAAATAATCAAATAAATTAAAGTTTTTAAATTAATCATTGGGTATTTCAATGTTAAGTTTTGCAGCTAGTTTTTTATAATATTCAATCATATCTCCTATATCAAGACGAAATAAGTCTTTATCATATTTTTGATTATTGGTTTTATCCCATAATCTACATGAATCAGGAGTTATCTCATCAGCTAATAATATTTTGTTGTTTTTATCCAAGCCAAATTCAATTTTAAAATCAATTAAGGTAATGTTAATGCTATCGAAAATCTCTGTTAAAACTTCGTTAACCCTGAAAGCTTGGTCTTTAATATAATCTAATTGCTCTTTATCAGCAATTTCTAGCATAAAAATATGTTCGTCATTAATTAATGGGTCGCCAAGCTCATCATTTTTGTAACAAAATTCTAAAACGGGGGTTTTAAATTTTTTGCCATTTTCAAGTCCAAGTCTTTTACAAATACTTCCACTTGCATAATTTCTTACAATTACTTCAAGGGGAATAATTTCGAGTTTGGTGATTATTTGGGAAAAATTATCAAGTTGTTTGATGAAATGATTATTGACATTGTTTTCAGACATTTTTGTCATGATAAAAGCCGAAATAAAGTTGTTTACTTTGCCTTTATCATTCATGATTTCATGTTTTACGCCATTGAATGCAGTAGCGTCATCTTTAAAAAATTGAACTAATTTATCAGATTCGTTAGTTGTAAAAATTTTTTTTGCTTTACCTTCATATAAGACTTCTTTAATTTTCATTGTCTAAACTAAAAAAATTATGAAAAAATTTAATGCGTTTTCTTAAATCCCCAAATTTTACTCATAGAAGTGAGGAAATAAAATTCATCGTTCTTCATTATACACAAGTAAACTTAAATGAAACGTTAAAAATTTTTTTAGATCCCAAATCTGAATTAAGTGCCCATTATGTAATTGCAAAATCAGGTGAAATAATAAAAATGGTCGATGATTCATGTGTTGCTTGGCATGCTGGAAAAAGTTTCTGGCGTAAAACTGTTAATTTAAATCAAACGTCAATTGGTATTGAGATCGAAAATGATGGGAAATCCGAATATACTGATGTTCAGATTACAAAATTAATATATTTATTGGATCAATTAAGAAGTAAATATTTGATAGCTGATATTAATATAGTTGGTCATTCAGATATAGCTCCGCTAAGAAAATCTGATCCGGGTAAGCATTTTCCTTGGCATGTTTTGGCTTCGTTTAATCATGGGATTTATTGTGAATATGATGTTTTAACTGATAACAATGTGAATCTTTTACATGAAAATATTAAAGATTCTTTGAAATATATTGGTTACGACCAAAATCTTTGTAATGATTTATTAGGTTATGAGGCTGTTGTTAAAAGCTTTGTAAATCACTTTGCGTGTAATTATAAGAATATTCCATCAGAGCTAGAAATTATTAAGTTAGCAAATTTAATTTTAACCAAAATCTAGATTTTTATTGAGTTTTTTTAAGGTCAATAAATTTTTTTTTAAAAATATTAAAAAACTATGTTTACATCATAAATATACAGTCTTATTACTATTAAATTCCACAAAATATTTAACTAAGCTTGTTCCAACCCCAATAAGGCTTTTTATACAATTTATAGTGGTTTTTTATTAATAAAATTTTTATTTAGCTCTTTATATAAAAATGAAGTCAATTTGCATTGAAAACAACGATATTTCTGCAACGTCAAAGTTGGTTAAAGATCAAATTTTAAACAAGTTTGGTCAGGCTACTTTTGATAGTTGGTTTGTAAATATTTCAATTGCTGAGATAGCTAAAAATTTTATTACTTTTAAAGTAAAATCTAAATTTATCAAAGAATGGATAAATTGTAATTATTATGATGATTTATTACAAATATGTCAGGGATTAAATGATTCAATAGTAAAAATTGATTTTATAACTGATTCAAATAATTTAACTGAATCACAAGTCAGCAATGTTTCTAATATTAACTTTAATTCAGAGAAATTAGAATCTTCAACCAATGATTTTTCAGGTTCAATTAATAAAAAATACGATTTTTCTTCTTTTATTACTGGTGAAGAGAATATTGTTGCGTTTTCAGCAGCACAAAATCTAGCAAATAATCTTGCCTCTGAGTCTCAGTCACAAATTCTTTACATTCATAGTAATGTTGGTTTAGGAAAAACTCATCTAGCTCAATCAATTGCAAATCAAGTTAGTGATCTTGGTAATATAAATGTTGCTTATTTTTCTGCTGAACGCTTTGCTTACAATTATGTTAAATTTATTAGGGAAGGTAATATAATTGAATTTAAAGATTTCTTTTCATCAGTTAATTTACTTATTATTGATGATATTCAATTTTTGGCTGGTAAAAAATCAACTCAGGAAGAATTGCTGCATGTGATTAACAGCTTTGTAGCTGAGAGCAAATCAATTGTTTTGACAGGTGATAAATCTTTAACTGAGCTTGAAAATGTTGATAAAAGAATTTTATCAAAGATTTCCGCTGGATTTGTAACTAAAATAAATAACCCGCAAAAGCAGCTTCTTGCAAGAATTGTTTATTCTAGATTTCAAAAAATTAATATTAACATATCTGAGTATTGGTTAAGAAATATTGTTGATACGATTGCATCTATCAGAGATATTGAAGGAATATTAAGTAAGTTTCATGCTCTTAAATCAATTAATCAAAAATATAATTTTGATAATTTAATGCATGTCATTATGAATGATTATGTTGGTAATACTAAAAATGAAAAAGTGACTATTGATAGTATATCCGATGTTGTTGTTGAATATTACAATTTGAAAAAATCTGATATAAAATCTAAGCAAAGATTAAAAAAGATTGTTAGAGCAAGGCAGGTTATAATGTATCTTGCTAAAGAGCTTACATCAGAAAGTCTTGATCATATTGGTCGTCAGTCAGCTAACAGAAATCATGCAACAGTGATACATTCAGTAAAATCAATAGAGACTCAGTTGCTTAGTGATGCAAATCTAGTTAAAGAATTAGATTTTATAAAATCTAAATTGTAGTAGATAATTTTATTTATAATTTGTTTTTTAATTTAGAAAATACTAAAATGTTATTTAAGGTAACAAAATAATGTTTTCTAACAAAACGCCAAAAGATATATATCTAAAGTTAGTTTCTTTTTTTCAGACTCGAAAAGCAAATAAATATCGCGCACAATTTGATCAAGATAGCTCTGATTTTAAAGAGTTTGTTAAGGAGAAAATTCAAAAATCATCTTCTAATGAGTTTAATGTTAATGGTTCTCAAGAGTCAGTTGATATTGATCAAGAGCTTCATAAACTTGGAATTCCAAATATTGATGAAGTTGATAACAAGTCGGAAATACCTTTAAAGTTAAAAAACTTTATAAAAAATATCAGAAAAAAGTTAAAAAAAGCATATCTTAAATCTGCTAATTTACATGCTCAAGCTGAAAAAGATCCTAGATCTCAGCCTAATATTTTACCTGTTAAAGTTATAAAAGATGATTTGAAAAAAAGAGTTGAGAAAAATCAGGCGATATCATCAATGCTTGCTCAGAAGATTGCTTCAACTTCTCAGTCAAGAGAAGCATCAAGAAAAGATATACAAAAAAAATTAGCAGAAAAAAAATCTGGAGATGGTGATTTAAAGAAAGTAGTTAGCCAATCTAAAGAGGCTGAAAAAGCTGCAGCTAAAGAGGGATTAAGGTCTAATGATGAGGTAAAAACAACTGATCAAAAAGATCTCAACAAAGATGGTAAAATTGATAATCAGGAAAAAGTTGTAGTTAAACAAAATGAGCAAAGGGATTTAAATATTAAATTTAGAGCAGATGCTATAAATAATATCGGTGAAAATCCAAGAAAAAGTGAATGGGTTAAGGCTCTTACTGATACTGCTGTACAAGGAAAAGATGGTGGAAGATCTGTTTAAAAGAGCGTTCACAGCAATTGAACTTATTATTGTCTTAATAATTATTTCATTATTAATTTCTTTAAGTTTTCAATTAAATGATTTTGTAAGAGATAAAGAGTTAAAGTCTATGATGATTAAAGCTAATAATTATCATCAATCTGTTCAGGTTTTTTATGATTTATATCAAGCTATACCAGGTGATTTCTCGCAAGCTACAACTGTTATTTCCTCTGATATTACCTATAATGGAAATGGCGATAATATAATAAATGGTTATTCGGATAATGAGGGTATATATCTTTGGGAACATCTCTATTATGCGGAATTAGTAAGTTTCTTACCTATTTATACTTCTAATATTCCGGCATCTGAACAGATTGATTGTACAGGCGCAACTAATGATGTTGTGTATCCAGGTTTTAATACACCTTGGCTTAAAACTAATGATAGTTTTATCTCAATTGCTTTTATACAGGGTGATTTTGGAGCTATAAATGATATGGCATCAAATTATGTTATCGGAAATGGAGCTACATGTCACAATAATAATGTTTATTCCGCAAATGGTGTAATCACGCCTCATGAGGCAATGTTAATCTATGATAAATATTATGGTAAAAAACCTTATGAATTAGCTTATCAGTATAATGATGATAAGATTTTTTTTACATATGCGATAATTCGATTTGTTTCTGCAGTTTCAGGGGAAGATTGTGATTATCAAAACCCGTCATCAACTAATAAAAAGATTTGTTATATATTTTATCGGCAAAAAATTGAGGATTGATAAAATTTATTCTTCGATAGACCATCTTGGTTTCGGAGCAAAGCTTAGTTGAGATTTTCCATGTTCTTGATACTTATGAAGACCTGCAACAGCAATCATTGCAGCATTGTCAGAGCAGAGTTTTTTAGGAAGAAAGCTAGGTGTAAAATTAGTATTACTTAAAAAATTAATAATATTATCTTGAATAAATTTATTGGCGGCAACACCTCCTGTAAAAACAAAGTTATAGTTTTTATTTTGATCAAAGTTTTTATTAAATTCTATGCATGCTAATGAGAGCTTTTCTTTAAGATGAATCCATAAAGCCTTTTGCATTGATGCTGCAATATTTTGTTTAAATTCTAATGTTATATTATTTTTAAGATTTTCTTGATTAATTATTTGACGAATATGAGTTTTTAATCCAGAGAGTGAAAATTCTATTTTTCCGGAATTTCTTAATGGAATTGGCATTTTAAATGAATTTTCATTACCATTTTTTGCCAGTTTTTCGATTTCTGGTCCGCCTGGATATGTAAGACCTAGCATTTTTGCAACTTTGTCAAATGCTTCTCCGAATGAGTCATCAAGAGTTTGACCTAAAATTTTAAATTTAAAATTTTGGTCACAAATATTAAGCATTGAGTGTCCTCCTGATAACAAAAGATTAAGGTAAGGGAATTTTAAATCTTTATTTGTTAAAAATGGTGCAAGTGAGTGACCATGGAGATGATTCACAGCAACAAATGGTTTGCCCATTGCGTATGCCATTGATTTGCATATTGTCGCACCTATTACTAATCCGCCAATTAATCCAGGCCCGCAAGTTGCACAAAATAAATCAATATCGGTTATTTTGATTTTAGCGTCATTAATTGAATCAAGTATTAGCTCTTCAATTACCATCAAATGATTTCTTGAAGCAAGCTCTGGAACCACTCCACCAAATTTTTTATGTAAATCTAAGTTTGAAATTACATTATTACTTAAAATGTTAAAATCAGAATCAATTACAGCAACAGCAGTATCATCACAACTTGACTCAATCCCAATTATTATCATTTATTTGAGTAATTTATCTAATTCTCCATTATCATCAAGAGCATATAAATCGTCGCAGCCTCCAATATGTTGATCATTTATGAAGATTTGTGGAACAGTTTTTCTACCACCTGATTTCTCAAGCATTTCTTTTAGTAATGCTGGGTTTTTGGTAATGTCTAAAGCTTCAACATGTTCAGCAACATTTTTGTTTTTTAAAAGATTCATCGCTTTGTCACAATAAGGACAAATTGGTGTTTTATACATAATTATTTTAGGCATTTCTTAATTTTATTAAATTTCTGTAAGCAATGTAACAAACATAAATAAAAAGAAAACCAGAAATTATAGCTATTAAGCCACCCATACCCATGATTCCCATCCAAAATTTTGCATAAAAATTAGTTAATGAATCAGGTGATTTTCTTAAAGCTCCATAACCTCCAGATAAAGCTAGACCTGATATGTGCATAAATTGTCCAGCAAAATATGTTAAAGGAATGATTTTGACTATTTTCAAATTTTTCGCAATTAAGTTTTCTTTATGAAAGCACATAAAAATATATCCCATGATTGCAATTGTTATAGCAACAATACTTCCGTGATAATGAGCAGGGATAATAGTATTACTTTCTTTTATAAAAAAAGCTATGAAACCGCCAGCAAGAAATAATATTACTGAAGTTGTTAAATAATAACTTTGATAAGTTTCAGATTTTAATTTTATGTTTTCACGATCTAGTATTAATAAAATAAGCAATATACATGGGGCAATTGCTAAAAGTCGCATTGATTTAGTATAAAAGTTTTTATAAATATTAATATCAGGTGATAGAAAAAAGCTTAATGTAATTAATGCAAAAAATGCATGTATCCAAATTATGGTTTTTAATGATTTTGGAAAATTAGAATTATAATCACAAAATTTTAACCAAATAAACATGATTATAAAGCAGTATGAATATTGCAAAACATGTCCAAATCCCCAAAAAATATACTCATAAAATTCGCCAATTGGAAAATCTTTTTTAAGAACATAAACAGTTAGAAATAAAGTAAGAAATGCAATTAGAATTGAAATTTGATTTGCCTTTTGAAGCTCAAAATAAATATCTTTTTTTATGGTTTTGCTAAATGTTAGAAAATATAAATTATATAAAATTATCAATGTGAAAAATAACCCGATACTTAAGCTAAAGGCAAGGTTGTCATCAATAAATGGAACATAATTTGATAATATCGGCAAACCGCCATTAAATGGAGCTATTGATATTAAAATTAATGAAATTATCGTTATTTTTTTAAAAATTTTATTGATGAAATTATCAGTTCCAACAGTTTGTAATGATAGAGCGATAGCAATGCACATGAACCAAAAAATTTGTGATAAATCAACATGAATAACTAAAGCGGTTCGAAATAAATCGCCAAAAGGTAAAATTTCTTTTATAAAAGGAACCCTTGCAAATACTATAATTATGGAAAAAAGTCCTGCAAGAGCTATAGATAAGCTTGCAAGAAACAACCAATCTGTAGATTTTTTAATTAAAGGCATTATAATAGTGTCAAAAATTTATAAAATTGCAAAATAAGTCTTTATTACATTGGTATCAATCAATAATTTCGTTAATTTTCCTAATGATTATTTTAGGAGGGTTTACAAGGTTAACAGGTTCAGGACTTTCCATTACTGAATGGAATGTTTTTACAGGCATACTTCCGCCATTAAATCATGCTGATTGGCAGATTTTGTTTGCTAAATATCAACTTATTCCAGAGTTTAAAATTGTAAATTTTGATATGAATGTTGAAGATTTTAAAAGGATATTCTGGCTTGAATATCTTCATAGAATTCTTGGAAGAATTATCGGTTTAGTAACTATCTTTGGATTTATTTTTTTTATTAGAGACAAAAATATCTCTGTTTCAATGAAAAAGAAAATTGCTTTTATTACTTTTTTTATACCTGTTCAGGGTTTAATTGGATGGTATATGGTTAAGTCTGGATTAAAAGATAATGTTGATGTCTCGCATTTCATGCTAGCTTTTCATTTAACTATGGCATTTATATTATTATTTTTATTAGCTAGATTTTATCATGATGCCAAATTTCCTAATACCAAATTAGTTACCAAAAATTATTCAAAATTTGTTAAATTTATAATTGTTATTGCTTTTATTCAGGTTGTTTTTGGGGCTTTTGTTGCAGGTCTTAAAGCAGGTTTAATTTATAATGAGTTTCCAATGATGGGGGATGGTTTTCTACCTTTAGAAATTTATGATCATAGATTTTTTTCTTTTGCATATATTAACAATCCAGCCATTGTTCAATTTATCCATAGAATTACCGCTTATTTACTATCAATATTGATAATTATTTTAGGAGTAAAATTTTATAAAGAATTCGATTTAAAGATAAAAAAACAATACAAGCTTGTAATTTATACATTATTATTGCAAATAATCGTCGGCATAACTGTGCTTTTAACTTCACTAAATATTTATTTAGCAGTTATACATCAGTTAATAGCGGCTATTTTAATATATATATTAAGTTGGTTCTATATTAGTATTTTGAGGACTAAAGCATGAATTATAAAAGTATTTTTAACAAAGCTATTGCTAATCTTAAAGAAGATAATAGTTATCGAGAATTTCTTGAGTTGTACAGAATAGCAGGACAATTTCCTTATGCGTATAATTTTAAAACCAATCGAAAAATAGTTATTTGGTGCAGCAATGATTATTTAGGAATGGGACAAAATTCAAATGTTATTAATGTTCTTAAACAATCAGCTGAAAAATATGGAGCTGGTGCTGGTGGTACAAGAAATATTTCCGGAAATTCCCATCCTCTGGTACAATTAGAATCTGAAGTTGCTGCATTACATAAAAAAGATTCTGCATTAGTATTTTCCTCAGGATATATTGCAAATTTTACAACAGTTAAAACACTAGCAAAGGTTTTAGATGATTTGATAATTTTTTCTGATGAAGGAAATCATGCTTCTATAATTGAAGGTATAAGATCTTCAGGTGCAAAAAAAGAAATTTTTAAACATAATAATACTCAAGATTTAGAACAAAAATTAAAATCTTATCCTCAAGATCA
>JADHOX010000033.1 GCA_016778805.1 Rickettsiales bacterium | reverse complement strand
TAGCCCATCTTCCATATTCAAAGAATTTTTGTTTAAAAAAGTTTAAGAAATGCTTTTTAACATAGCTATCACTTATACGATCACATAACTTAAATATTTCAGCTTCAAATGAAGCAATATTTGTTGGCGTTTTATCAGTTATCAATTCAGCATTATAATTGAAAATGAATTCTGGTAAATCAATAGATGAATTTAGTAAGGCTTGAAATTTACTAACCCCTTCATAATCTGAAACAACATCATCTGGATCTTTATTTGACGGCAAAATCACAATCTTCAAGCTAAAACCAGGCTTCAAATCATTCAAAGCTTCAACAGAAAGACGATAAGCCGATTTTAGTCCCGCTTTATCACCATCCATACAAATTAATGGAACTTGAACAATTTTCCATAACTGAATTAAATGCTCTCTACCGAAAGCTGTTCCAAGGGGAGCAACCGCATTTTCAAATCCGTATTTATTAAGTTTAATAACATCAGCATATCCTTCACAAACAATAATTTGTTTTTTTTCATATGCTATTGATCTTGCCTTGTTAATATTGAACAAAACTTGCTTTTTTTTAAATAGCTCAGTTTCAGGAGAATTTATGTATTTTGGTAAAGCATCACCAATTACTCTTCCGCCGAACGCGATAACTTTATTTTGAGAATCAAAAATTGGAAAAGTGATTCTATCTTGTAAAAGGTCATACAATCTATTTTCCTGAGATTTTCTAACTAAACCTGAAGCAAGAATTTCTTTTTCGGAAAAACCTTTATCCTGCAAGAACTTTAATAATTGATTTCGTGGCGGCACATAACCAATTGAAAACTTACTAACCAAATCCTTATCAAAACCTCTTTTTTTCAGATATGTAATAGCATGATTTGCTGATTTAAGATTATTAGCAAAAAATATAACTGCTAAATTGTGAATTTCATATAATTTCTGCTTTATATCATTCTTCTCAATATTTTTATTGAGCTTCGGTAATGTCACACCTGCTCTTTCAGCCAGCATTGCAATAGCAGTTTTAAAATCATAACCTTCTTTTTCCTGAACATATGTTATAATATCTCCATGAGCACCACAGCCAAAACAATGATAGTATTTGAGATCATCATTTACGGTAAAAGAAGGTGTTTTTTCATTATGAAAAGGACAGCATCCTTTATATTTATTTAACCCAACAGATCTTAATGATACTTTACTACCAATATAACTACTGAGATCTATACTATCTTTAATTTTGTTAATGAATTGTTCAAAATCAGACATTTAATTACTTCTATTTGAGCAGTGTAAGATAATTTGCTTTTATTTTTTGTTAACCTACTTATAAAGCGAGTTCTAAACTAATCCAATATAATTAAAAAGATGCAAAAGGATAGTATAAATTTTTACGGATTATATAGCCTAATCAAAAAAGAAATATTACGTTATTGTAAAGTTTTTAATCAAACAATAATTGCCCCTGTTATCAACTCTTTATTATTTTTAGCAATTTTCACTTTAGCATTTGGTGATAGGATGATTGAATCATCTTCAATGAATTATGCCGTTTTCATTGCCCCAGGTTTAATTGCAATGACATTAATTCAAAATTCTTTTGCAAACTCATCTTCTTCACTATGTACTTCTAAAATATTAGGCTACGTATCAGATGTAATCATACCCCCAATTTCAGCCATAGAATATGTTTTAGCATCAGTTATTGCCGCATGCTCAAGAGGTATAATTGTGGCACTATTAACAGCTCTAGCAATAAGGTATTTTGTTGAATTTAATATATTGCATCTTAGCTCTTTTATCTATTACTTAATAATTTCTTCATTGTTACTTGCCATTTTTGGAACACTTTGCGGCATATTCGCTAATAGCTTTGACCAAATGTCTGCTTTAACAAGCTATATCATAACCCCTTTATCATTTTTATCAGGAACATTCTATTCAGTTAACAAACTTCCTGAATTCTGGCTTAAAGTGAGTCAATATAATCCTTTTTTCTATATTATAGATGGCTTTCGCTATTCAATAACAGGTTATAGTGACGCAAGTATAAAATTTGGAATCTTGTATCTTGCTGCTTGTTTTATTACCACTTTTATGATAACATTATATCTTTTTAACAAAGGATATAGAATTAAAAGCTAAAATTATGAGTGTTTTAAAAATTGTTAAATGGCCAGATCCACTTTTAAAAGAAGTTTCACAAACTGTAGAAAAGATTGATAAAGAATTACAAAAATTTATGCTCGATATGCATGAAACAATGCTTCATGAAAATGGTATTGGTCTAGCAGCTGTTCAAGTTGGACAATTAAAAAGAATATTAGTAATTCAAATTCAAGATAATGAAAGATATGATGATGTAGAAAGTGATGAAAACAGTAATTATGATGCATTAGAACCACTTTTTATAATCAACCCTGAAATTATCAAAAAATCAGATGATATTACTATTTATAAAGAAGGCTGCCTATCATTTCCTGGACAATATGCTAATGTGAAGCGCCACAGCGAAATTACGGTAGAATATAAAGATTTTCATGGTAACAAACAAAAATTGGAAGCAAGTGGAATTCTCTCGATCTGTTTACAGCATGAGATTGATCATCTTAATGGCATAAGATTTATCGATCATTTGTCAGCATTAAAGAGAAGAATGTTGCTAAAAAAATTAGAAAAAAACAAAAATTGAATTATGCAAATTATTGAATCAATAATTGATGTCATTGATGATTATGAATTAGTTATTCTTGATATATTTGGAGTCATTCATAACGGCTCAGAAATTTTTCCTAATGTTGAAAAAACCTTAAAACAACTCAAAGAACTAAATAAAACCGTCATATTTCTATCGAACGCCCCAAGAAGAGCTGTATCGACTCAGAAAAGATTAGAAGATTTTAATATTTATAAAGGTAAAGATTATCTCGATATTTTAACCTCTGGAGAAATTGCTTTTAATTTCTTTAACCAATCAAATAAAACCCAAAAATATTTTTATGTTGGCCCAGAAAAAGATCGTAATATCTTTGAAGCAACTTCTAAAATGATTGAATCTGATCCTTCTAATGCCGATTTCTTAATTGCAACAGGCCTTGATATTCATGAAGAAGTTAGCGATGTTCAAAAACAGCTAGATCAGGCTATCGAAAATAACCTACTATTTTACTGTATAAATCCTGACAAAATGGTTCACAAGGCAGGAGGAAGATCGCACATATGCGCTGGCGCTGTTGCAGATAGATATCTTGAAATGGGCGGTAAAGTAGAATATTTTGGCAAACCCTATCCAAATAGCTATGAATTTATCTCCTCTGAATATTCTGTTCCCAAAAGTAAAATTCTTGCTGTAGGCGACGGCATTTTAACTGATATCAAAGGCGCAAATAATTATGGATGTGATTCATTATTAATAGCATCTGGATTATTGCATACCGAACTAAATATCAAAATCGGCGCAAAAATCCAACCTAATCACATAGCCGAAATCAATCAAAAATATAAAATTGAGGCAACTTACATAGCATCCTTATTTTAGCTCTAAAATTAATTATGGAACAGAATATAATTCAAGAAATCCTTACTAAAGTCTGTGCAATTTTTCAGGACGAAGACTCAATAAATTTAAATAATGTTTCAGTTGAAATTCCTAAAAACAAATCTCATGGTGACTTTTCTACTAACGCTGCCTTGGTATTAAGTAAGAATCTAAAAAACTCACCAAGAAATATTGCTGAAATTATCAAAAACTGTCTTGATAAGGATGATATATTTACTGATATTTCAATTGCTGGCCCTGGTTTTGTAAATTTTGTTTTATCGAAAGAATATTATCAAAATAAATTAGCAAATATATACGATAATATAGATAGTTTTGGTAAACATAATTTCGGTAATGGCACAAAAGTTAATATTGAATTTGGCTCACCAAACCCTACTGGACCAGTTCATATTGGTCATTCAAGAAGCCTTATCTTAGGTAGTACAATTGCAAATTTACTTAAATTTGTAGGCTTTGATGTAACTTGTGAAAATTATTTTAATGACGCTGGCGGTCAAATCGATATTTTAGCAAAATCATTATATATTCGTTATCAAGAAATTCTTGAAAAACAATCAATTCAAATACCCAAAGGCCTATATCCTGGAAGCTATCTAATCGAGATTGCTCAAAAGTTAATAAACTTAGAAGGTAACAAATTTTTGGGTAAATCAGAATCAGAATACCTACCCTTTTTTAGAGCTTTCGCAACAGATCATATCAAAGAGATGATTATTACATCCTTTAATGAAATTGGTGTTACTCATGATGTAAACTCATCAGAATTAGAGCTTCATAAGCAAGATAAAATAAATCAGGCTATTACAAAATTAACTAATCTTAACTTAACATATTATGGAACTTTAGAAAAGCCAAAAGGTCATGATACAATCAAAACTGATGAAAAGGATGAAATGCTACTTTTTAAATCCAGTGACTTTGGCGATAGTAGCGATAGGTCTTTGCAAAAAAGCGACAAAAGCTGGACATATTTTGCAGCTGACATAGCTTATCATAAAGACAAAATTGATAGAGGCTTTGATCAGTTAATTTTACTATTAGGCGCTGATCATGGAGGTTACACAAAAAGAATTTCAGCAGCTGTAAATGCTCTATCTGGTGGCAAAGTTCAATGTACAACGATTCTATGCCAATTAGTAAATTTTTTAAAAAATGGCGAACCACTAAAAATGTCAAAAAGAGCTGGAAATTATATTACGATGGATGATGTTGTAGAACAGATTGGTAGCGACGCTCTTAGACTGCTTATGTTAATGCGTAAAAATGACACAGTTTTTGACTTTGACTTACAAAAAGCCTTAGAACAGACAAAAGATAACCCAGTATTTTACATTCAATACGCTCATGCAAGAATTGCATCAGTCATTAGAAACTTAGATTTTCAGACAGATCGTCTAAATGCTGATAATATAAAATTACTATCTGACAAATCAGAAACTGATTTGATAAAGAAAATAACCTTATTCCCTCATATTACAAAATTAGCCGGACAAAACTTCGATCCACATATTTTAACTACTTATATTTATGAACTTACAAGTTTGTTTCATAGCTATTGGAACCTTGGAAAAAACAGATCAGACCTAAGATTTATCAGTAGTGACAAAAATATAACAGAAGCTAGAATTATTTTACTACTTGTCATACAAAATATTATTGCTAAGGTTCTAAGAATATTAAATATAGAACCTTTAGAAAAAATGGAATAAAATGCTTAAATCAAATAAAATCTTTAGATATAGTTTTATATTTTTTACCGGCGGATTATTTGTCTTTATTGCTACTAAAGCTTATGATGAATATTTATTTCAAATTAACAACAGGTCTTTAAAAACTATAAGTTTTGATGGCAAAGATCATAAATTAGTTCCAGAGAAATCTATAAATCAGAATGAAGAAGTAGAAAAAATAATTTCTGATTTTGTATCTGACAACAAATATGACTTAGAGCATTCAGATACTCAGCATACTAAACCTAAAGTGATCTCAAAAAATCAAGAAAAACAAAAAAAGATTATTAAAAATGAAGAAAAAATAATCAATGTTAAAGAAGACATTAGCAACTCAAAAGAAAGCCTAATTCAATTGGGTGCTTTCAGTAATAAAGAGAATATTTCAAGTCATGTAAAAAAGCTTAAATCAACTTTTCCTAATCTTATTAAGGATAAGAAATTCTTTGTTAAAAATGCTAAACAATCTTTATACAAACTTTTTGTTGGACCATTTAGTAACCCAAGCAATGCTAAAGACTTTTGTTCAAATCTTAGAAAAAACGGAGTTTCTTGTTTTTTTGTTCAAATGTAAATTATGCTAGCACCAATTGTAATCGGGATTAACTCAATTAAACTCAGCGATAGAGAAACAGAGCTTATCTCAAAAATAAATCCTGTTGGAATTATTTTATTTAAAAGAAATATTGAATCCATTGAACAAACAAAATCGCTAATTAATAATTTAAAATTTATTACTCAAAACTCTAATTTATTGATTTTTATCGATGAAGAAGGAGGTAAAGTATCGCGAACAAACCACTTATTTGATGAAAGCATCATTTCTGCTCAAGAAATTGGCAAAACATATGAAAAAAATAATGCCAAAGGACTAGAATTATTAAATCAAGAAATGCAAAAACTTATATCCAGACTTAAGTCTTTAGGAATAAACTCATGCTGTATGCCTGATTGTGATTTATTTTTTGCTGATTCAGACCAAATTATTGGAACAAGAGCTTATAGTGACAAAGTTGAAACTGTAGTAACATTAGCAAAAAAATGCTGTGAAACTCTGATCGAAAACAAAATACTACCTGTAATAAAGCATATTCCTGGTCATGGTCGAGCAAATTGCGATTCACATCTTGATCTTCCAAGAATCAAAACAAAACAACAAGAATTAAACAATACTGACTTTAAGGTTTTTTCCCAGTTACAAAATATGCCAATAGCTATGACCGCGCAT
Organism: Rickettsiales bacterium; assembly: GCA_016778805.1. Lineage (GTDB taxonomy): Bacteria > Pseudomonadota > Alphaproteobacteria > Rickettsiales > JABIRX01 > JADHOX01. The sequence goes on along the minus strand of JADHOX010000033.1, from coordinate 6,374 downwards.
ATTGTGTACGAAGATATTGATCCTTTAAATTCTGCGACAACCTCAAATAAGCTAATTAAATTCATTAGAAACAATATTGGCTTTAATAATATTCTTATAAGCGATGATATTTGTATGAAAGCTTTAAAAGGCAGTAATTATGAAAAAATCAGTCAATCTTTTAACTCTGGCTGCGATATTGTTCTTCATTGCAATGGCAACATCAATGAAATTGAAGAAATATATCATTACGTGATTGAACAAGACTTTAGTGAGAATCAAATATTAATACAAAAATTATTAACCTATATTTAGTTTATCAAGAAACATAGATAATTCTTACTTGTTTTTATTTCATGTTTGTTGCATATTATATATTTGCAAACCTTTCTTAGCCGCGCTCAAATAATGATAGAATTTTTAGCAAAATTTTTAGTAAAAAACAGTTTTAAGATCACCTTACTTTTGGTTCTAACACCTTTAATTTGGCAATTTAAACCCATTATATACTCATCAATTATTGGTTTATATAATACTGTACCATCTTTTAATAAAACCTATGACACGCTAATTTCGCTTCGTTCTCCTTTTCATAAAACTAAAAAAATATCACCATCCCAAGAATTTATTGACGAATTAATACCTGAAGAAATTTATAACAAATATCCTGTTGAAATTGTTCAAAACCTTAAAACCGCTCTTAATGAATTAGTTACTATTGAAAAACAAAGTAATAGTCATGTTATCAAACAGACAGTGAATAACTCGCTTCAAGCTGTTAAAATTGCAAATTTCTCCTTAGCTAAAGATATCTTATTAAAAAAGTTTCAAAATACTGATAACAAAAAGAAAAAATCAGAATATATGGTTTATGTTGGTAATCTTGAAGTATTTGAAGATCCAAATTTCGCAATTAGCTATTATGAGAAGGCTTTCAACCTAAATAATAAGAATTTATCAGCGATAAATAACATTGGTCACATTTTTAGATTAATGGGCAATTTTTCTGAAGCATTAAGATTTTATACGCAATTAATTTCATTTTCTGAATCCAATGGTCAATGGAATCATGCTGCAAATGCGATCTCAAACATTGGTGTTGTTTACCAACAAATGAACGAATTAACTCTAGCTAAAAAATACTACCATGAAGCACTTGAAATAAATAATAAACTTTCAAATGATTTAAGAGCCGCAACTCAATATTTTAACCTGGGAACAATCTATGAAGAACTTTCTCAGCATGAAAAAGCTTGTGATAATTATCGAAAAGCTAGAATTATTTTTTATAGAAATTATCGCCAACCTCTTGTTGACAGCCTAGATCAAAAACTTCAATCTATTGGATGTCACTAAAACTAGTCCTTAAAAATGTTATATTACATAACTAAAAGAACTCTGTTAATTATCCCAACTCTAATTGGAATATTATTACTTAATTTTGTAATCATTCAATTTGCACCTGGTGGCCCTGTCAACCATGTAATCTCGCAAATAAAACATCAGCATACCAATGAAAGTAGTCTTTATGATAATTCAAGCCTTGATCTGAATTCTAAATCGAATGACAATTCTAATAATTTTAATAGTTATGGCCTAGATCAAGAAATTGTAGATGAAATCAACAAAAGATTTGGTTTTGACAAACCTGCAAAAGAAAGATTCTTTTTAATGGTAAAAAACTATTTAACTTTTAATTTTGGTGACAGTTTTTTCAAAGGACAAACAGTTATTGAACTAATCAAAGAAAGGTTACCTATATCAATTTCTTTGGGGCTTTGGTCAACATTAATCATCTATCTTATCTCAATTCCTTTAGGTATAAAAAAAGCTGTAAATAATGGTAGTAAATTTGATTTATACTCAAGCCTGATAATTTTTACATTTTATTCAATACCGGCTTTTTTATTTGCTATATTTTTAATCATTATATTTGCAAAAGGTGGATATTTGCCAATTTTTCCTCTTTCTGGACTTATGTCTGATAACTTCTCCGAATTGTCATTTTTTGGAAAAATTAAAGATTATATAGCACATTTATTTTTACCAACAATAGCACTAATAATTGGTGGGTTTGCATCTCTAACAATGCTAACAAAAAATTGCTTCTTAGAAGAATTAGCAAAACAATATGTTCAAACTGCAAAAGCCAAAGGTGCAAATGAATCAAGAATTCTATATGGACATGTATTCAGAAATAGCATGATTTTGGTAATTTCTGCATTACCAGAAACTTTAATAAAAATTCTTTTTACAAGCTCGCTATTAATAGAAATAATATTTTCTCTAGATGGCTTAGGCTTGCTAGGCTTTGAGGCCGCAATTAATCGAGACTATCCTATCATTTTTGCAACAATATATATCTATAGCCTAATTGGACTTGTCTTTAATCTGATTAGTGATATCATCTATGTCGCAATTGACCCAAGAATAAATTTTTCAAATATTGAGGATGGATTTTAAAAAAATAATGGAGGAAGCCGATAGGCTAAAAAAAGAGTTTGAACAAAACCAAAAAGCGTTCAAAACCAAGTCTTTCACAGCAAGTTCAGGAGGCGGTCTAGTCTCAGTGACTATTGGAGGCGATGGAAAATTTAAAGATCTTGTAGTTGATGAAAGTCTCAATAGTCCTATGCAAATTAAAGTAAGAGATGATCTTATAATCGCTGCTTTTAATAGTGCTAAGGAACAATTTGATGTTGAATCAAAACATCTATTTTCGCATATTACTAATAATATTGGTGATATGAACGATATTAAAGATATTTTTAATAAAAATGATTGATCCTAATTTAAATGAATTAATTAATTCATTTACTAAATTACCAGCAATTGGAAAAAAATCAGCGAGTAGAATTGTTTTAGGTCTAATTAAAGACAAAGCTTTAATGAATCTTTTATCTTCGCAATTAGGAAAAGTAGTAAATGAAATTCAATATTGTAGTAATTGCGGCAATATAGCATCACAAGAGATTTGTGACATCTGTCGCAACCCTTCCAGAAAAAACAACAGCTTATGCATCGTTGAACAAGTAGAGGACTTGTGGGCAATTGAAAAATCAGGATGTTACAAGGGAGCCTATCATGTGCTCGGAGGCACATTATCAGCAATGAAAGGCGTATCTCCTGAAGATTTAAAAATAAGTAATTTAAATACTAGAATTGCAGAAGAAAATATTAACGAAGTAATATTGGCTACTAACCCTACCGTTGAAGGTCAAACAACAGCTTTTTATATTATGGATCTAATAGCTAATAAAAATATCAATATTACGAGATTAGCACAAGGAGTTCCTCTTGGATCAGAACTTGATTATTTAGATGAAGGTACAGTTAAAGCAGCGTTTGAATCAAGACTAAAATTTTAAAATGTTAAGTTTCAAAACTCACTATGCTAATAAGATTAGCAAACCCAAAAAATTATTTATTTTCATTCATGGATTCTATGCTAATGGAAAAGATCTATTGTCATTAAGTCCTTTCTTTCAAGCTAATACACAAGATACAATTTTTCTTGCACCAGATGCACCTAACATAAATATCCATATGCCAGAATCATTTTATTGGTATAATGTTGGTAGCTTAGATCCAGAATATTTAGCTAATGAACTAAAGCCCATACTACCAAAACTCTCCGGTTATATCAATGAGTTAAAAAAAGAATATAACTTAGAGAACAAAGATATAACATTATATGGGTTTTCACAAGGAGCTCTTTTAATACTTCATTACGGACTTACTCAAAAAGAAAAATTTTCAGGCCTTATTGCACATTCTGGGGGTTTAATTCCTGAAATTTTAGATAAAATGGAACTAAATGAATCTCCTGTTTGCTTAATTCATGGAGATCAAGATATGGTAATTCCTTGTAAATATTCCGAGAATTCTGCAAAATTTTTAGATAGCAAAAATATAAAAAATCAAATCCATTTGCTGCATAATTTAGACCACTCAATTAATCAGGAATCTATAAATATTACTAATAAATTTTTAAAATAGTCAAAACAATGAGGAGAATTGAAAGCTCGGGTAAAAATCTGCATTTATTAGGCATACCCGAAACTAAAGAGTTTAATCCAAATGAATTTAAAAGATTTTACAACAAATTATTAAAAAAAACTTTTGGCTGCTGTTTTAATGATATAGACAGAAAAATTTCTTTATTAAATGAAACTCAACAGATTTCATTATATCAAATTTTTAACGATATTATTCATCAAGAAAGATTATCAGAAGAAAAAACAAATGAATTTTTAGAATTTATCAAATTAACGTATAATAACATTTTTAGTCAAATTAAAGAAAATTCAGAAATTGACTTTATTAAATGCTCTGCTGATAATTTTGAGAGTTATAGAAATGAAATTAACAAACTACCAAGATTATTATTCATATTAAGAGATATTAACAAACTTAACAATAATACAGAAACAATAAAACTCAGCTATATTTTGTTAAAGCTTACTTTAAATCACTTGATACTTCCAGAATCAATAAAACAAAGAATTCAAAACTCTCAATCACACTTAGGTGATACATTAGAATCAATTTATACAAGTGACTCTCCTCCATCAATAAAATTTTTTGATGTGTTATTTTGCGGTCATACAGGTCTTTATAAAGATAACTTCTCTTGTTTCAAAAATATATTGATCTCAAATGGTTCAAACCATTATTTAATGTTTACCCCAATAATTGGTTTAGATGCTGCAAACATTTATTACAGCTCAGCACCACTTGATTATTCGCCTGATGGAGCTTTTAAATATTTTGATTACTTTCAAGATCAACAAAAATTAGTTGCGATATCAGCTTTATCTCAAAACCATTCTGAAATTTCATCAGATGAGTTTTTAAGATCTAATATTCCATTAACACCAGGTTTTAAAGAAACTTTAAGAAAGACATACTCTGAAATTAATCATCAAGCAAATATTATTGAGTCATATATATATCATAACAAAGAAAGGATATTATCTTTAGAATTAACTAAATCAATTATCAAAAAAGGTGAAAAAACTTTAATTTTCTATGAATTGCCTGAAATTAATGATTTGTTTTACGGTCATAGATTTACTCAAGAGTTAATATCTGAATGTTTATTAGCTATAAGCCAAGATATGCAAAGAAATAATCTAAAAGAATATCCTTTAATTGTTAATTGTGAGAAAGGCACTAATCGTTCTAAAGCTATCTATGAAGCAATGATAGAGTTAAAATATCAAAAAAATAGTGAGCTTAAAACTGCTTCAATTAATTGTTCATTACCCGAAACTATGACACATTTCTTTAAGGCTAATCTAGATGATTATATTTATATAGGAAATGATAATGAAGGATCAAAAATTTCATTACTTAGGGATTTCGTTATAAACGCAATACATTTAAATCAGGGTTTTGAGAGGTAAATAACTCAATCTTAAAACTTAACCATATAATTGATCTGCCCTTTGTGTAAATGCTGCTATCATTTTTTTATAGGCAAGTTCAAAGAAAATTTTAAGTACACCATCAAGAAATGGATTTTTAAGCTCGCATTCAATTGTAAAATCAATCATAGTACCATTTTCATAATCCTTAAGATCCCAAATTGTTAATAAATTCTTAAATGGCCCTGTTTTCTGATTTACTCTAATATTATATTTTGCAGAAGATTTATCAATGGTAATATCGGATATATAACTATATGTAAAAGCTTTAAAATTTATTGTCAGCTCAGCTTCAATAATATTATTTTCATCACTAACAACTCTGCCTGAACAACACCAAGGTAAAAATTCAGGATATTTATCGATATCCATAATCAAATCGAACAACTGATCCTTAGAATATGGAGAAAATACTTGTTCCTTGTGATAATTCATTTTAATTTGCAGAAAATTATTTCTCTAATAAACGATGACTTATAAATTCCAATCAAAAGATGATTTTCAACAAAAAACTCAATTAGCAAAAACGAATTTGGGAGATTTCTGGAGTATCGTAGCAGACCAATATAAATGGATAAGAAAATGGGATAGAGTTTATTCTTGTGATTACCAAAATGCACAGTTTAATTGGTTTCAAAATGCACAATTAAATATAACAGAGAATTGTTTAGATCGTCATTTAGAAAAAAATGCCAATAAAACTGCTATTATTTTTGAGAATAACGAAACAAACAAACCAGCAGAAAAAATCTCTTATCAAGAATTATATGAACGAGTAAATCAATACACAAATCTATATAAAAGTTATGGCATTAAAAAAGGTGATCGTATTTGTGTTTATATGCCTATGATGATCGAAAGTGTAGCAGCTTGTCTTGCATGTGCCAAGATTGGTGCAATTCATTCTGTTGTGTTTGCAGGTTTTTCAGCAAAGTCATTAGAATCAAGAATCAAAGATTCTGAAGC
>JADHOX010000032.1 GCA_016778805.1 Rickettsiales bacterium | reverse complement strand
TTTTTTAGTATAATTTTATCTGTGTAAATGAGTTATGAATAAAATAGAACTATTAGAAAAGTTACTTACAAATCTTTGGGGTAATTATAAAAAACGAGTTAAATATGCAAATTTTTATGCCGAGTTAGTAGAGTCAAAAGGCGGAAATGTTGTAAATGATCATATTGCTTTTAGAAGTATCAAAACTGATATTCCTAATCAAGAGTCTGGAATTAAACCTTTTGTCGAAATTTTTTCGGCACTTGGTTACGAAGTTAAATCAAGTTATATATTTAAAACTAAAAAACTTGCAGCTATTCATTTGGAGCACAATTCAGCTCAAATGCCCAAAATATTTGTAAGTGAATTAGAGCTTGATAAATTTGCACATGATTTTCAGAAAATTATAAAAAGAAATACTTCTAGCTGTGTCGCGAAAATTAATGAAACAGCTAGAAATTTACTGCATAATTTAAAAGAAAATGATGAGCTAGATCAAAAAAAATCTGATCAGTTAATTAATCATTTAACAAATTTTTTTCAAAGGCCTTGGTCTCCACCTCAACGTTCTGATGTATTTGAAGCAAATAAATTTTCACAATATGCTGCTTGGGTTTTGTTGCATGGTAATTCTGTTAATCACTTTACAGCCTATATTAACTATCAAAATGTTAAGGAATGGCCAGATATTGAAGCAACACTCACTGAATTAGCAGAACAAGGAATTCCTCTGAAAAATGAACTTGAAGGTGAAAAGGGTTCGATTTTGAGGCAGTCAGCTACAGAGGCTGTTATAGAAAATTGTGAGGTTCATGATGCTGAGGGTAGTATAATTTTAATTCCTTGGAGTTACGCATATTATGAATTTGCAGAAAGAGGTTTTATCAAAAGTTCAACTGGTGAACAAGAATTATTTCAAGGTTTCCTTGGAGAACAAGCAACCAATCTTTTTGAAATGACCAATGCCAAAAAATAAATTATTTAATAGAGTTGTAATTTGTGGACATGGAGTTATTGGAACTCTTTTAGCTGAGGTTCTTGCTGATCAAGGATTTGAGGTATTTGTAATTGATGTTGTTAAACATAAAAATACAAAAGTAACTTTTGAAACGGCAAATTGCGCTGATTCAAATGCGGTAAGAAAAATAATTAAAAAATATAAGATAGAAGCACTAATTTCTTGCTTGCCTTATAATTTTAACAAGGCTCTTGCAACTATTTGTCTTGAAGAAAAACTGCATTATTTTGATCCTACTGAAGATGTAATAAATACCAATTATGTTAAAGAAATTGCGCCTAAAGCTGAATCATTATTTATACCACAAAATGGATTAGCACCAGGAATTATCAATTTGATTGCGAATCATATAATTAAAAAATTTGATAGTAAAACGATAAGATCAGCAAGATTAAGAGTTGGTGCATTACCTCAAAATCCAGTCGGTAATTTTGGTTATGCATGTAACTGGTCTCCTGAAGGACTTGTAAATGAGTATATCAAGCCATCAATTATTATTGAGGATTATATACGTAAACAGGTAAGGTCACTTGGAAGAAAAGAAACTATCTTTGTTGGGGGTGTTGAATATGAAGCATTTTTAACATCTGGTGGTGTAGGGTCTTTATGTGAAATATATGATGGTGAAATTCAAAATTTAAATTATAAGACAATTCGTTATCCAGGGCATCATCATTGCCTTAAGATCGTTATTGATCAATTAAAACTAAGAGATGATCAAGATAAAATTGTTGGATTGTTTAGAAACGCATTACTGCCTGATGCAAATGATCATGTAATAATTCATGTTTCTATAGAAGGCGAAGTTTCCGGTGTTAAAATGACTAAGGAATTTGTTGCTGATTATTATCCGCAAAAGTTTTGTGGTAAAATTAGAACCGCAATTGCTTGGACAACTGCCTTATCAATTGCTGCAAATGTTGAATTAGCATCTAAGCATAAAATAGGTACGAAAGGTTTTGTTGCTGCAGAAACAATCCCAATTGCTGAATTCTTCAATACAGAATCAGGTAAGAATTTCATTAAATTTCATAATAATAATAATATTTTTGAGGAATTATTAAATGAATTATAATCAAATATTTAATCATTTTAGTATTAGTAATTTTATCGCAAATGGTGATTTAAGCGTTTATTCACCAATTGACGGTACTGAAATTGCTAAGCTTAAAAAAGATGATTCACAATCTTATGATTTAAAAATTTCGTCTTTAACCCAACAATTTAATCATTGGCGCAATGTCCCAGCGCCTAAAAGAGGTGAGTTAATTCGATTATTTGGTGAACAGCTTCGAGCGGAAAAAGAAAATCTTGCTAAGATAATAACTTTAGAATGTGGAAAAATCATAGTTGAAGCTAGAGGTGAAGTTCAAGAGATGATAGATATCTGTGATTTTGCTGTTGGTTTATCAAGGCAGTTATATGGTCTTGATATTGCTTCAGAGCGTTTTGAACATAAAATGATTGAAAGTTATCACCCATTGGGAGTTGTGGGTGTTATATCGGCTTTTAATTTTCCTGCAGCAGTTTGGGCATGGAATTTTGCACTTGCAATTATTTGCGGAAATACAGTACTTTGGAAACCTTCGGAAATTACACCCTTAACTGCTCTTGCTGCTCAGAAAATCTTTCAAAATGCCTGTATTAATTTTAAGCATCTTTACAAAGATGCTGAAAAATTATCTGAAATAATTATTTCTGATCAAGAGCTTGGTGATACAATGGTAAGGGATAAGAATATTGCCCTTATATCTGCTACTGGTTCTTGTAAAATGGGGCAAGCTATTGCTCCAATCTTAGCAGCAAGATTTGCTAAATCAATTTTTGAGCTTGGCGGAAATAATGCTGTTATTGTATCTGATAAAGCTGATCAACAATTAGCCTTAGATGCAATTCTGTTTGGTGCGGTTGGTACAGCAGGACAAAGATGCACCTCGACCAGAAGAGTTTTTGTTCAGGAAAATATTTTTAATGATTTTTTTGCAGAATTAAAAAAACGTTATAATAAGCTAGATGCAAATTTAATAGGAGATCCTTTTAGTGACAAAACACTTATTGGCCCTTTAATTAACAAGAATTCTTATGATAATTTTGTTCAAGCATTACAAAAAATAAAAAATTATGGGGCTGACATTCTTCATGGTGATAGATTAATTATTAATAATAAAAATTCATTTTATGTTAGGCCAGCATTAGTTGCTCTTGATAAACAGATACCAATAATGCAAGAAGAGACATTTGCGCCACTTTTATATGTTGTACCTTATCAAAGCCTCACTGATGCTTTAATTATGCATAATGATGTTGAGCAAGGTTTGTCCTCTAGCATCTTTACGACTAGTATTTCTGAGGCAGAGTTTTTTCGCAATAATTCTGATTGTGGTATTGCTAATATAAATATTGGGACTTCTGGTGCTGAAATTGGTGGTGCTTTTGGTGGTGAGAAAACTACAGGAGGTGGAAGAGAGTCTGGATCTGATTGTTGGAAAAATTATATGAGAAGACAAACTTCAACAACTTATTACGGATTAAAAAACCCTGAACTTGCACAGAATATTAAATTTGGCTAAGAAGAAAAATCAAACAAATACAACTTTTGGTTGATTTTTTGTTATTGATAGTAATGAATGATTGCATAACTTTTTTTTGAAATTTCTATGAAAAAAATTTTATTAATTACTTCATCAGTTGTCGCAATTTCAACTTTTGTAAGTTCTGCAAATGCAAAATCAGTTTCTGATATCTTTTTTAAGCCTTCATCGGGACAAGTTGTATCTACTACTGATTATGCAATGTTTACTATTACAAGAGATAATGACGCTGGTGTAAGTCAAGATACCGATGGAACAAGTGTTTCTCAAAAATTTGATTATGGGTTATCTGATAAAGATACTTTGTCATTATCGATAGGTTATGGTGATTTAGACGATAATGCTAATAGTGAATATAATAATCAAAATGGTTTTACTAATCCTACTTTGGGATTCAAACGAAGAATCGCAAGTGATGAAGTAATTGTTGATTTAAAATTCGCTTATACTCCTGATTTAATCGACGAAGATGATTCTGACTTTGTATCTGAAAAATCAGCTTTTGATTTTGGTGTAAATGTTGGTGGTGAAAGTTTTGTTGGTGATTATCTAATAGTTGCTAATGTAACTCAAGTGACTTCAGATTCTGATGGAAATGAAGCATATTCGGTTTTTACTTATGGTGTTGAAAAACAAATTGAATTAACTGATCAAATCAAATTACATCCAGCTTTCTATTTAGTTGAGTCTGATGGAACAGATAATACTGATGATTTCAAAGATACAGGTTATAACTATTTCTCTTATGGAGCATCAATTAGCTATGATGTAAATGATGATTTAGCTGTATATCTTGGTATTAGAAACCGTAATTATGACGAATCAGGTCATGATGATACTGCTACAACTTTAACAATTAAAACTGACTTTTAATTAGTTTTTGATGTTAATATAAGCTAAAGCGCTGGTTTACCAGCGCTTTTTTTGTGCCTAATTTTAAATTCTACTAGATTTTATTTAATCAAATGATTAAGAGTTAATTGACTTTTAAGGCTTTAATTATGAATAGAATCTTCAAATATTGTATTATCCTATTTTTTGTAACTTTTTCTATTTTTGCAGAATCAAGAAATTATGTCCCAGGTATTTCAGATTTACCTGTCCCATTAAATTTTCATCTTAAAAATGACACTTCTTCAGTTTTTTATAATGATTCTGGAAGAATAGTTGAAGCTGTGTTTCAAGGTCAGGCAAAAAGTTATGAAATAAAAGACTTTTATGATGTAACTCTAAATGCACTTGGATGGGAAAAAATAGGTCATTTAAAATATGTAAGAGAAAAAGAGCTTTTAGAAATTTCAACTAAAACTATTGATGATGATCAGTTTAATAATTTAGAAATAGTTTTCTCACTAAAACCAAATAATTAATTATTTGTTTTTAATGTTTTTTTTTGCTTCACCAGCTTCATAGCTTCTATCCATTACAATCTCATAATGAGGGTCAGACTCTTTATTTGTTTCTATTATGCAACCTGACTTTTCTAATAAATTTGCACAATCAATACTGAGTTTTTGATATTTGATGTTTTTACCTAATTTCTGATATTTTTTTGCAAGTTTCTCTAATGCTTCAATACCAGAATGATCCCAAACTCTGCTATGCTCAAAATTAACAATGACATTTTTGGGGTCAGTATTTGGATGAAATAAATCTTTAAAAGATGCTACTGAGGCAAAAAATATAGGGCCGTAAAGATCATAAGTTTTCGCGTTCTTCTTTTCATTAATGACAGCTGTTATGTGATGTGCATTATCCCATGCGTACACAAGTGCTGAAACAATTACACCAACAAATACTGCAACTGCGAGATCATAAAAAACAGTTGTTGCAGATACCAGAATAATTACAAAAGCATCACTTTTTGGGATTTTATTCATAATGCGTAGGCTTGACCACGCAAAAGTACCGATTACAACCATAAACATTACACCAACAAGTGCAGCTATTGGAATAGATTCAATTAAAGGTGCTGCAAAGACAATAAAAATAAGTAAGAAAATAGCTGCTATAATTCCAGATAATCTATGTCTTGCTCCAGATGAAATATTGATCATTGTTTGGCCAATCATTGCACAGCCTCCCATACCACCAAAGAAACCAGTTATAATATTGGCAATTCCTTGAGCTTTACATTCTTGGCTATTTCTTCCTCTTGTTTCTGTTATTTCATCAACTAATGTAAGTGCAAGTAAGCTTTCAATTAGACCAATACCTGCAAGAATAAGAGAGTATGGTAATATAATTTTTAAAGTTTCGAAATTAAAAGGAATATCTGGTATATGAAAATTTGGTAATCCACCAGCAATACTAGCCATGTCACCTACCGATCTAGTATCAATGCCTAAAATTTGCGCAAGTGCAAATACTGCAATAATTGCAACAAGTGCAGAGGGGACGGCTTTAGTAAATTTAGGCAGAAAATGAATAATTGCCATTGTTAGTGCAATTAGTCCAAGCATGATATATAGTTTTGAACCTGAAATCCAAACTAAATTTCCAGCCATATCGATGGTTTTAAACTGATTCAATTGCGCTAAAAATATTACAATAGCAAGACCATTAACAAAGCCAAGCATCACAGGATGAGGAACAATCCTGATATATTTTCCTAATTTAAAAATTCCAGCAAGTAATTGAATGATACCCATTAAAACAACTGTAGCAAATAGATACTCAACACCATGGGTGCTTACAAGTGAAACCATTACAACTGCAAGTGCACCAGTTGCCCCAGATATCATCCCAGGTCTACCGCCAAGACAAGATGTTACAAGGCCGATAATAAAAGCCGCATATAAACCAACTAAAGGGTGAACACCAGCAACAAATGCAAAGGCTACTGCCTCAGGAACAAGTGCTAGAGCTACTGTTAATCCAGATAAAATTTCAATTTTTGATTGCTGTGCTGATAATTGCTTCATAATTTATAATAAAATACATGGCACACTTATAATTGAAAAAAACTAATAAGTTAGGAATTTATTGTTTAATTCCACTATATGGATCTTTCAGTTATATCTTTCGGTTTTGAAATTGTCTCAGCGAGTTGTTGATCTTCGCTACTCAATGACACTGAACTATTTGTGGTTGCTATACTCGCATCGCAAGAGAGGATTTGAGGTCTTTGAAATGAAGAATTGTCGATTTCGGTTTCTGCTATTTTAATAGCTGAAATTATAGCTTCAAATGATATTGTAGTTCCTGTTTTTAACTTCGAATTGATAATATCATCAAATTGAGATTCATTAAGAAATAATCTGTTTAAAGAAGAGCGACCATTTGAAGTTGGCATTGAGATTGCAATCTGTACTTTTAGATCTGATTGTGATGCGCTCACATCATTGATTGCACCTTCTTCATTTAAGTTTGAAAAGGTCTCAATTCTAACATTTATAGGTCCATAACCATTACTATTAGTGAAAGCTTCTTTAATCTTGTTTTGAATTTGAATAATTTGTTCTGTTTGTTTTAACTTCACTGTTCTCTATGAATTTTTGTATTTTATTAACACTAAAACTAATTTGTTCAAGCTAATGTTACATGATATCTACAGTGTTTGTATGCTAATGCTCTTGTTGGAGCAAAAAAAACCTGACTATAAAGTCAGGTTTAATTTTTATAAATAAAACTGAAAAATTAATTTCCTCTTACAATTGTACAAACATCTGCAATGAAAATATGACCAGTTACTTTTTTATCAACAGAAGTAATAGAAGAGATATTCCCGTTTTCACGAGCTTTTTCAATTGATAAATCGCCCATAGTAACAACACCTAATACATTCTTACCACAAGCTTCTCCAACTTTAGAGCCCTTGTCATTTGAAGTTACTGTTATTGGTTCAATTGTATCAAATACAATAGCTCGCCCCATTTCACTATTTGGGCTTGCACATGAAGCAATAATTAAAGTTGTTGCGATAATAAAAAGTTTTTTCATTTTGATTTACCTCATTAAAATATTTAGGATAAAGCTGTAATTTTTTATTTAAAATGTCAAATGTTTGAGATTTAATTTGCGGAATATTGTTTTTGTAATAACCAATTATTCTATTTAATTTTTTATTTATATGTTAAGATCTTTAAAAATTTGTTTTATTTTTTGTTTCTTTTTAATTGTTTCATGTGGTGCACCTGACCTAGATTACCCAAAATCTGATCATTTTGATGGTGAAGTTTTTCATAATTTAAATGAAGCAAAGTCACAAAAAAGTTTTAAGGCATTTTTAAAATGGCGTTTTACCAGCAAAAGAGAAAAATGGCCAGATTGGGTAGAAATTGAGCAGCAAAAAATTAAAACTCCAAGAAATTCAAAAGGTGATTTATCTGTTACTTTTATAAATCATGCCACACTTCTAATACAATTTGATGGTGTTAATATTTTATCAGATCCGGTATATTCTAAAAGAACTTCACCACTAACTTTTGCAGGTCCTAAACGTGTAAAAAAACCAGGTGTTAAATTTGATGATTTGCCAAAAATAGATATTATTATCATAAGTCATAATCACTATGATTCGTTTGATGTTAGAACATTAGAGCGTTTAATAAAAAGAGATAATCCTGTAATTCTGTTTGGTCTTGGTAGTAGTTATTATTTAGATGAAGAATTTAGAACTAAAAATATTGAAATGGATTGGCAAGATGAATATGTATTTAACGGAGTAAAATTTGTTTTTCTACCTGCAAAACATTGGTCAAAGAGAGGCTTTTCAGATTTAAATAAATCGCTTTGGGGAGCTTTTGCAATAATTGGCTCAAAACAAATTTATTTTGCATCTGATACTGGATATAGTGATCATTTTAAAAATGCGCAAAAACAGTTCGATGAATTTGACTTAGCTTTAATTCCAATTGGAGCTTATGAACCTAGATGGTTTATGAAGCAAGCACATATTAATCCAGAAGAGGCTGTAATTGCTCATCAAGATTTAAAGTCTAAAAAATCAATAGCAATGCATTTTGGTACTTTTCAGCTTACAAATGAAGCAATTGATGATCCAGAAAAGGATCTCCAAAAAGCAAAAACCAAATATGGCATTAATGATGATGAATTTGTAGTTCTTAAAGAAGGGGAATCATTAATAATTAATTAGTTTATAAATTTAGGCTTAAGCAAATAATCACTATGATGCTGATTTGTATCCTTAATTTAAAAAACCATTCTGGTATGACTGATTTTTTAAACGCGCATATTTCAATAAATGTTGTAATTATAAATCCTGTTAAAATTATTAAAATAGCAAATTTAAACTCGATCATTAAGGCAAACCATGAAGCGAGTGCTATAACATTACTTTTGATCAAAAAGCTTTTTGCGTATTCTTCCTGCATTATGCCATATGCAAAATGTATTGCCGCTACAAAGGTTAGAATAATTGCTGCATATGAAATCATAGCCTCTTTAACATCAATGCCATAAGTAATGTGAATACCTTTAAGGTTAAGAATTGTTAAAAATATGAAAGGAATACTACCGGCATAAGTCAGTAATTTTGCTAAAGTAATTTTGTCTATATTCATTAGTTCAAATAAAAAACTCAGTTTATAAAATATAATTGATATTTCAATTAGCTATTCTTATCATCAGACAAATTTTAATTTAAATAATTTATGCAAGTAAATATATTATGGTTTAAAAAAGATTTGCGTCTTTATGATAATGAGGCTCTTGAAATTGCCGCTTCTGATCAAATACCAGTTATTTTACTTTTTGTTATTGAGCCATCGCTTTGGCATCAAGATTCTAGCTATCGTCAATATGTGTTCCAAAAACAAGCTTTAGAGAATTTAAAATCTGATGCTTTAAAATTAAATTATCATATTAATATCGTTGTTAATGAGGCTCTCAATATTTTTGCTGAATTAAATCAAAAATATCAGATTAATAAAATAATTTCTCATCAAGAAACAGGAAATATGGCGACATATAAACGCGATATTAATGTTAAAAATTGGTGTAAGAATAATAAGGTAATTTGGCATGAGCCAGTCCAAAACGGTGTTGTTAGATGTTTGAAAGATCGTGATGGTTGGTCAAGAAATTGGTTCAAAAAAATGTCAGAAAAGCAAATTAAGATTCCAAAAAATCTTCAGACCATAAAATTTGCAAAAGATATAATTCCAGATGCTAAAGATTTGAATATTCCCTATGATAATATCAAAAATGCCCAAATTGGTGGACGAGATCAGGCTTTCCAATATTTAAATGATTTTTTATATAAAAATGGAGAGAATTATACCAGAGAAATGTCTTCACCAGTAACAGCATATACATCTTGTTCTAGATTATCACCATATATTACATTTGGTTGCGTAAGTATTAAAGAAGTATTTCAAATAGCAAGTTTAAGACAAAAAGAAATAAGTAATTTACCAAAAGAAAATCAAGGCAATTGGCCAAGTGCTATGCGTTCATTTCTTGGTCGTTTAAGATGGCATTGTCATTTTATGCAGAAATTAGAAGATGAACCAGAACTTGAATTTAATAATCTTCATCCTGCTTATGATGCTTTAGATCGAGATGATAATTCAAAATATTTACAAGCTTGGCTTGAAGGTAATACTGGTTTTCCAATGATTGATGCATCAATGCGCGCATTAATTGAAACTGGTTGGATTAATTTTAGAATGCGGGCGATGCTAGTAAGTTTTGCAAGTTATCATCTATGGCTTGATTGGCGCATCACTGCCAAATATTTAGGAAAGTTATTTATCGATTATGAGGCGGGAATTCATTACAGCCAAATTCAAATGCAATCTGGTACAACTGGTATTAATGCAATTAGAATTTATAGTCCCACCAAGCAAGTTATTGATAATGATCCAAAAGGGATTTTTATTCGCAAATATATTAAAGGTCTTAAAGATATTTCAGATAATAATATTGCAAACCCTTATAATGAGCCTTTGCTTGTTCGTGATTATCCAAAACCAATTATTGAAGAAAAAATTGCACGTAAACATGCTGCGGATAAAATTTATAATTTACGAAAATCGATAGGACATAAAAATATTGCAAATGCTATTGTTAAAAAACATGGAAGTAGAAAATCAGGATTAAGGCGAACAGCAAAAAAATTTTAAACTATAAAAACCAAATTAAAGCATATTTAAAAAATAAGCTAATTATAAGAATAATTGAAGAAAACCACCAAACTATTTTATTAATATTTTTTAATTTATGGCAAAGTTTTGCAGCTTTGGGGTCGATAGGACAATAGCTTGGTTTTATAAAAATTAAATAACCAGATATAAGTAATAAAAAACTACTGAGTAAAAATAGATAAATAAATCTTTCAGCAAGCCAAATGATAAAAGGAAAGCTACTAGTAAGGCTTGCAAAAACTGCTCCCATACCAAGCATAACAAGTATTATAGGTAAAGCACAGCAAAGAATGGTTGATATGGATGAAAATAAGCCAATAAATGTAATAAAAGATTCTTTGAAATTATTCATCTAAATTACGATTTATTTTAGCAACATTATAGCCATTATTGACAATAATGTCAGTGATTTCTGCATCAGTTAAGTTATTTCCTTCTGTAAAAGTTAGGAAAACTTTTCCTGCTTCAAGATCAACAGTTACTTCTTGAATCTCGGTTTTTTTCTCAAAACCTTTTTCAATTGTGACTGCGCAAAATTCACAAACTAAACCATTAACATCAATATCGATCTTGTGATTATAAGCAAAGCTTTTTAGTGATAATATTAAACAGATCACAAAATAAATAAATTTTCTCATAATTAAAACCTAATAAAATAATTAAATAATAGCTTCTTATTTGAGCTTACACCAATTTCTCCTAAATAGGGACCTTTAAATAATCTAATTAAAGGTGTTACTATCATTTTATCATTTTCATTCTCAGCATTATATTTGAATTCAACCATAAGCCAGCTATGCAAATGTCCATAATTTGCAACATATGGAGCTATTCCGAGTCGGATATTTTGTTCAAAATTACTGATTATTTGTTTAGATTTGTAATATGAGTTTTCATAAGAAATAAAATATTTTCTTGTTTCAAAATCAGCAGCAAAACCTAAAAATCCATATAACTCATTTTTACCCGATTGATTTGCATCTCCAAGAGCTGATTTTAAGTAGATATTTCCTTGTGAACCTTTTTTATTAACTCTATTTACCAAATAATTTAACTGTATTCCATTAAGAGCTATTTTGTCTTCCCTAAAATAATCAGCTTTATAACCAATAGAGTATTTAAATGTAGGAGAATAATGAATATGTAATGAGTTTTTTACTGGACCATTTTTCTGCATCAAAGTTGTACCACCAGAATATGATATTGGTCTTGCATTTGCCGATAAGCTTACAAAACTTATAATTATAAAAAATTTAAAAGATCTTTTGATCATAGAAAATTTACACGTAATATTTTACAATTAACTTAACTTAAAACTATAGCATTAAATTATAAATTAAAATGATAAAAATATATCCTTGTAACGAACTTGGTGGTGCCACTTATGATTGGCTTAAAACTAAACATCATTTTAGTTTTGCCGACTATTATAATCAGGATCGCATGGCTTTTGGTAAGCTTAGGGTAATTAATGATGATATTATTAAAGCAGATAGTGGTTTTGGTATGCATCCGCATCGAAATATGGAAATTATCACTTATGTTAGAACTGGGGCAATCACTCACAGAGATAATCAAGGTAATGAAGGTGTAACTAAAGCTGGTAATGTTCAAGTTATGAGCGCTGGATCTGGCATTATTCATTCAGAATTTAACAATCAAAAAGATGATACTACTTTATATCAAATTTGGATTGAGACTAATCAAAAAGGCGTAAAACCAAGATGGGATAGTTATGAATTTCCAAAATCTTATGTAAAAAATCAGTTAAAACTTTTAGTTTCTGGTGATAAAAAAGCACCATTGTTTATTTATCAAGACGCTTTTATTTATGCTGGGCTTTTGAAAGCTGGCTGTGAAATAAAACATAAAATACATAATCAAATATATATATTAGCTTCAAAGGGTGAGTTTAAAATCAATGATAAAGTTTTAAAAAAAGGTGATGGGGCTGAGGTAACAAATTTATCTGAGGTTACAATTTCAGCAATTGAAGAATCAGAAATTTTGGTGATAGATGTGCCAAATGCAAATAATTAAATGAGGTTTTTATGAATGTAATTGATGCAATAAACCAAAGGCGTGCGGTAAAGCATTATGATAGTAAATTTATTGTTCCTGAAGGTGATGAAAAGCAGATTTTAGAAACTGCAATTCTTGCGCCATCATCTTTTAATATTCAGCATTGGCGTGTTGTAAATGTTAAAGATAAAGCAATAAGAGCTCAGCTTTGTGAAGCTGCATGGGACCAAGCGCAAGTAAAGGATGC
>JADHOX010000031.1 GCA_016778805.1 Rickettsiales bacterium | reverse complement strand
GATAAGGAATATAGCTACATTTATTTTGATAAAATGACGCTTTTATCTTATAATAAATCGCAACTAACTGATGAAGCTAACTTTGGAATTGAAGAAAATGCAAATAAAATATCAAAAGTATCAAATTATATTAATATTCAAAATGGACTAGACTTATTTTCAGCTATATATTTAGCAGCATCAATTACATTTTTAGCTTTAGTATCATTTCCTCCTATAGCAATTGCCACTTTAGCAGTTACCCTATCATCATTATGTGTGGTTGCTTCAATTAATGAGCGCCAACAAATTTCAGAGTTTAAAAAAGAACAATTAATGGGCAAAGAAATTCTCCAAGACATCTCAAAAAAACTTGAATCAAAACAAGACATAGCTGATCAAATTGAACAGCCACCTCTCCAACGAAAGTTATCAAAGGGTAATTCAATAATAAAAACTGACGAAATACAACCTAACGGTCAGAGCATTTCAAACATAGCAAATAAATTAAGCAAAACTGAGACCAAAGCCCAAGAAAACTCTAGATCTTTTTAAGTAACAAAAATTAAATTTTACAAAGATATTCCAACAGAAATATTGCATGGAAAATTGGTAAGCACATATTAAAGAGTTAAAAAACACTTCAAACTTATAAAATGATTGAAATATCACGTTTAAATTATACTGACTTATAAGTATAACATACAATAATTTAACTATTTTTAACTTTACCGACTTTGGTAATCACAATACCTGCTTCATGTGCAGCTTTTAACAAGAAATCACTATTACTAACAGATGTAACAACATATCTTGCCTGATCTTCGGCGAAATAAAACTGATTCAAAGGCATATTAACGTCACCTTCAGTTAATGATAATTCATAATCAACATTACCAGCTTTTGCCATTTTAGCAATTTGAGTTAAAATACCACCATCTGAAATATCATTTACAGCGGAAATTAATTTTTCTTTGATTAACTTTGCAATAAATTCAGCAGTTTTAAGTTCTAAATCTAAATCAATTTCTGGGGCATCACCCTCTTCTGAATCACATATTTGCTGAAGATAAATCGAGCAGCCTAGATGACCTTTTGTTTCACCAATAACAAAAATATCTTCACCAACATTAGTAAAATAATTATCTGGAATATTTTTGATATCATCAATTAAACCAACACCTCCGATATTAGGAGTCGGATTAATACCAACTTGATTCGTTTCATTATAAAGCGAAACATTGCCAGACACGACTGGGTATTTCAGTGACTTACATGCGTCTTTTAACCCATTGAGTGAACTTACTATCTGACCCATAATTTCTGGTTTTTCTGGATTACCGAAATTTAAACAATTGGTAATAGCCAGTGGTTTTGCACCAAGAACAACTAGATTACGATAAGATTCAACAACAGCCTGCATTGCTCCTTTATAACTATTTGCCTTAACATATCTAGGACTACAATCTGTTGTCGCCGCTATAGCTTTATCAGAATTATGAATTCTAACAATTCCAGAACCAATGCCATGAGCTTTGACAGTATCATTCATAACGCCAAAATCATATTGTTCATAAATATGATTTTTAGATGTTAAATTTGGATGTTGTAAAATTTTCTCAAGATTCTCATTCACATCACTATGTAATTTTAAATCTGCATTTATTTCAGGATTAGGCTCGGTTATTTTATAAGGTCTTTGATATTCAGGTGCTGCATGAGCCAATGGATCAATCGGAAGATCAGCAACAACTTCACCTTTATGCCTTAATACCAATCTTTGATCTTTAATAATCTCACCTATTTTGACACAATCTAAATCCCATTTTTTAAAGATTTCTTTAGCTAAATCTTCTTTACCAGGTTTGATAACCATTAGCATTCTTTCCTGACTTTCAGATAACATCATCTCAAAAGCTGACATATTTGTTTCGCGTTGAGGAACATTATCAAGATTTAGATCAATGCCTGCATTTCCTTTACTTGCCATCTCAATTGAAGATGAAGTAAGTCCAGCAGCTCCCATATCTTGTATTGCAAGTATTGCATCATGTTGCATTAACTCAAGGCAACTCTCAATCAATAATTTCTCTTTAAATGGATCACCTACTTGAACAGTTGGTCTTTTTGCCTCAGATTCATCATCAAATTCTTGAGATGCCATAGACGCGCCATGAATTCCGTCCCTTCCAGTTTTAGCACCAACATACATTACAGAACTGCCTATCTGACCAGCTGCAGAATAGAATATCTTATCAGCTTTTGCATGACCAACACACATAGCATTTACTAAAATATTTCCATTATATGATTCATGATATGATGTATCACCTGCTATATTTGGAACACCCACACAATTTCCATATCCTCCAATACCAGCAACAACTCCAGACTCAAGAAAAGATGTTTTTTCGTGATTCTTATCACCAAAAAACAAGCTATCTAAAATTGCAATTGGTCTTGCACCCATTGTAAAGACATCCCGAAGAATACCTCCAACTCCTGTTGCGGCTCCTTGATATGGTTCAATAAAAGATGGATGATTATGACTCTCCATCTTAAAAATTATTGCGTCATTATCACCAATATCAATAATCCCTGCATTTTCACCAGGACCGCAAATTACCCAATCTTCTTGAGTATGAAGCTGTTTTAAATAAAATCTTGTAGATTTATAAGAACAATGTTCACTCCACATTGCTGAAAAAATTCCAAGCTCAGTCAAATTTGGTTCTCTTCCAATTAATTCAATTATTTTATGATACTCTTCAATTTTTAAACCTGTAGCGGCTAGGAAATCAGATATATTATCGTTTATCGGTTGCTTCATAATTTATTTTAAATGTGCGGTTACTAAAATATCTTACATTCACTTAAGCGTCAAAATAAAATATGATTAATTTAAACAAATTTTTTAATGTTAATTTATTACAAAAGTTAAAGCTTTGGTAATTTAACTTTTTTTATGAAAGTGTAAACTCTAAGAAAGGTTCCGAAAGCAAATATTATAGGTAAAAACAATGTTAATTGAACATCAAAATAACTTAAAACATAAATTAATGTTCCAATAATAATTGCCGTTGTTCCATAAAAACCTAATTGTAATGTGCTTGGAATATCATTAACTAACATATCTCTGATAATACCACCTCCGACTGCCGTAAGAAAACAAATAGTCAAAACACCAAAAAAAGATAACCCGAATACAATAGCTTGCAAAGCTCCATTGATTGCAAAAGCTACTAGACCAGCAGCATCACTAACTACAAAAACAATTTTTTCTTCAAATTTGTTTTTTTCGTGATCAATACATAATATTTTAAATATTAGAATAATAAAAATAACAATTAAATATGGTTTTGGGTCATTAAGAATTATCGGTGTACGATTAAGCATTACATCTCGGACTGCACCGCCACCTGATGCAGTAAGAAATGATAAAATAAAAACTCCCATTAAATCAAGCTTCTTTTTAATGCCAACAAGAGCACCACTTAAAGCAAAAGAGAAAGTTCCAATGATAGAAGCAATTTCTAAGTAATCCATCGCAACACCTTAAAGACTTTAAAATAGCACATTAAGATGACTTCTTCAAGCAAAGAATATTATGCAAACATTAAAGATCCGATTCTTACCTCATCACTACCAACAGCTATAGCATCTTTATAATCTGAAGACATTCCCATACTTAAATATCTTAAGTCGTAAATTCTTGCTAAGTTTTTCAACATTGCAAAATAGATTGATGGATTTTGACCTTTTGGCGGTACGCACATTAAACCAATCAAATTTATGTTTAGATTTGATCGAATATCTTTTATCAAATTAGAAAGATCATCGATATTTACGCCTGATTTTTGAGGTTCTGAACCTATATTAACCTGAATTAAATATTGTCTTTTTAAATCTAAAAGTTTTTCTGCGTCATCAAGCTTTTTAGCTAACTTAAAGCTATCAACTGTTTCAATCACATCAAAAAGCTTAACAGCATCTTTGGCTTTGTTTGACTGTAAATGACCAATTAAATGTAATTTTATGTTTAAAAACTGTTGTTTTAGATCAATATATTTTGTTTGAGCTTCTTGAACATAATTTTCTCCAAAAACATTATGTTGAGTTTGTAAAATAAAGCTTTCAATTTCAACTCTTGAACGTTTTTTTGTTACAACTAATACTTTTGGATACTTTTGTTTCCAACTTTTTGAATATTTAGCAATATTATCTGAAATATTATCAAAATTGTCTTTGTAATTTAAGCCCATATAAAAAATTTCCAATAATTTAATTTGTAATAAATTGTATAACAAAAATTATTTTAAAAAGTCCTTGTATATTGCCTATATTTAGATAATAGGCAATAGTACATGTTAAATCGAATGCATTTTATTTATCTAACTATATTTTTGTTTTTAACTTCTTGTTATAACCTGTCTAAAGATTGGCAAAATAATGTTCCATCATACAGATACGCTCCACCATATGTAAATCAGAATTATACACCCTACGTTCCAACTCCATATTCTAACCCTAATAATGGCTATCAAAATTCCTATAAGCCAAATGTAAATGTATATTCATATTATCCATATGATTATGATTCAGGATATAGAGAGCCTTACAGAGCCTATCGTAAATATGAATCTCAACAAAGTCCTTATTACCCTCCTATTGATAATGACCAATCATATTATTATAATTATCCACCCAGGAATCCTTATGTAAATCAAGGATACTACCAAAATAATTTTCCTCAAAACGGCTTTAACAAACCTAATATTAATAATGAATACGAAGTCGCTAGATAAAAATCTTCTTCTTCTTGATGATCAAAGAATTGGCAATTATAAACAACTTAAAGCAATTGCTCACTTTCTTAAATCAGATTATCAAATCCAAGAATTAAAACTTAATTTTAATTCCTGGATAAAAATACCCAATATTTTACATTTTCCAAAATCAATAGCAGTAAAAAACTCTCATAAAATAATTTCTCAAATAAAATCACCAAATTTGATTCTTTCCTGTGGACGAAGATCTGCTCCTTTTGCTGTTTGGCTAAAATATAAATTTCCTAACTCACAAATTATCCAGATTTTAAACCCTAATCTTCCATGTAAATATTTTGATAAAATCATTACACCTAAACATGATAATTTCCAAAATGCAGCATATCAGTATTTCTTGCCACCTAACCTGGAAAACATGGAAACTCTTGCGAAAAAAACAGCAGGATTTGAATATCTTAAATCAGTAAATGAAGAAAAACTATGTATAATTATAGGCGGATCATCAAAAAACAAAAAATTAACTAATAAAGAATTTGAAAATTTTCAAAACCTTATCGATTTTATTTCATCGATACAAAATCAGAAGATTTTGCTTACAACATCAAGAAGAACCGATAAGGAGCTTTTAAATATTATTGATAGTGCAATAACAAAAAATAACAATATTGAGTCTTATTTATATAGGGATAATGATGAAAAAAACCCTTATGGCGCATTTTTATATTATGCAGATAAAATTATTGTAACAGGAGATTCAATTTCTATGGTTGCTGATGCAATTATGACTAAAAAACCAGTTCTTATTTATGATGATTTTGCAGGCAAAAAACAATTAGCTTTTCTTAAGCAAATATATAAAAACCAATATGCTTTGAAATTTACAGAATCAGTGAAAATTGACGATTTTGAAAAAATAAAAAAATACCAAATTAACGAGGCCGAAGAAATAGCAAATTTAATAAAAAAACTTTAATTATTATATTTCCTGCAGCTCCCAAAGTTTTTTATAAAAACTATCTTGAATTAAAAGTAACTCATCATGAGTCCCCTCTTCTATAACTTGACCTTTATCCATAACTACAATTCTATCCATATTTTTAAGAGTAGATAAGCGATGAGCTATTGCAATTACCGTTTTAGTCTTATCATTTATCAAATTTTTCAAACTTTCTTGAATTAAACTTTCAGTTTTAGAATCTAATGATGATGTAGCTTCATCAAGAATTAAAATCGGCGCATCTTTAAGAACAGCTCTTGCTATTGCTATTCTTTGCCTTTGTCCACCACTAACTTTAATACCCCTCTCTCCAACAATTGAATCATAACCATTATCCATCTCTATAATATCATCATGAATTTTAGCTTTTTTACAAGCTGCTACAACTTCTTCATCGCTTGCAGCGTAATTTGCAAAACGTAAATTATCGATAATACTCCTATGAAACATTGAAATATCTTGAGGGATAACTGCAATATTTTGTCTAAGTGAATCTTGTGTAATATCAGTAATTTTCTGATTATCTATTAAGATATCACCTTTATTGATATCAAAATAACGAATAAGACTTTTAACTAAAGTTGTTTTTCCAGCACCTGATAAACCAACAATACCAACTTTTTCTCCTGAATTAATTTTTAAATTAAAATTTTCTAAAACAAATCTTTCATTATAAGCAAAATTTACATTTTGAAATTCAACTGAACCCTTAACCTTTGTTAAAATTTTTGCATCAGCTTTATCAATTATGTCATATTTTTCATTAACAAACTTATAACCTGCTCTTATAGAAGCTATTTGAGGGTTTATACCAAAAAGTACATATTCAATAATTCTACTAATATCACCATGTAGCTTAAGCATTATCATTGCAACAAAAGCAAAACCACCAGCTGTTACTTGACCTTGTCTGTATAAATATGCCAAAACATAAATTTGAATAGCTGATAAAGCTACAGTCATAAAAGTATCAATATTGTCCACATAATAAGCATCAAACTTTCTAGTTATCTTATCTAAAGCTTGTCTATGCAGTAAAGCTGGTTTTAATTTTAGCTTATATTCACTTTTTAAACTGCCAATATTTTTTATAGCAAAAATATTACTTATTGAATCATTAATTATACCAGTTGTTTCTTGATTTGCAGTCTCGAAATTCTCTTGAAGACGTAATTGTTTTTTTAACAAAATATATAAAATTGGTGTATAAATAACGAGAAAGACAAATTGGATAAAAGCAGAAATATAATGTACTTTAGTCAAAAATATTAAACCAACAACAACTGCCCAAAAAACTACAAGGCTGCGAAAAATATTTTGGACAAGGTAACTAAGGCTTACTTGAAAACTATTAATTTTATCAGCAATTTCTCCAGACATATGGCTATCAAACCAATGCAAAGAATGTTTTATTGTTTTATTATATATATCTTCTGTAACTTTAGTTACAAAACCTGGCTTATATTTTATATCTAAAAGCCGGACTATAAAAAACATTCCATGATTCATTAATTTATAGAAAACAAATAATACTAATAGAACTGAAAGATCAGAATTCTGATTGCTGGCAATTATATCAATAATTTCTTTAATTTTATAATGAACTAATATCTCAAAAAGTGATGCAGCAATTGAAATTACAAATAATGCTACAAAATATACTTTATAAGCTTTTGAAATATAAAGAAGATAAGATTTTAAAGTTTTAATTTCTCGATACAATTTCAAACTCTAAACTAATTCAACAAGGCTATGTTTTTTCTTACCTGAAGAAATCTTAATTGGATTATTTTGTGAAAAATGATCCACAGTAATTTGCATAGTGGGATCTTTAAATGCAACATTATCGATTTTTCCACCGCCACCTTGAATAATTCTTTTAGCAGCACTTCTTGAATCAACTAATCCTGTTTTTGCAATTAAACTACTAAATGTTATACCTTCTTCTATTTCATTTAATGAGAGAGTTATTTTGGGAAGATTATCATCTGAAGCCCCTTCTGTAAAAACTTTTTGCGAAGTTTGCTGTGCATTTTTAGCAGCAGCTTCACCATGACAAATCTTAGTCGCTTCAAATGCCAAAATTTCTTTAGCATGGTTTAATTCTGAACCAGAAAGCTTTGCTAATTCATTAATTTCATCAAGTTTAAGTTCTGTAAATAATTTTAAAAACTTAACAACGTCTAAGTCACTGACATTTCGCCAATATTGATAATATTCATATGGTGATAATAATTCTTCATCTAACCAAACAGCACCATCTGCTGATTTACCCATTTTTTTTCCATCAGATGTAGTAAGAAGCTCTGTTGTTAAACCAATAAGATCTTCAGATCCTGGTTTCATTTTTCTATGAAGCTCAATACCGTTTACTATATTTCCCCATTGATCAGAGCCACCAATTTGAAAATTACAACCAAATTTTTCAGCAAGATAGTGAAAATCATAAGCTTGAAGAATCATATATGTAAATTCAATAAAACTCAGATTTTGCTCACGATCTAACCTTCTTTTAACTGACTCATAAGTAAGCATTTGATTAACTGAAAAATACCCACCTACCTCTCTTATAAAATCTAAGTAATTTAAATTAGCTAACCAATCATCATTATTAACAAAGCAAACTTCATCAATATTGATAAACTTTTGCAAAACTTTAGTAATACCGTTTTTATTATTATCAATCTGCTCTTTAGAAAGGATTTGCCTGGTTTGATCCCTACCAGATGGATCACCAATTTTTGTAGTTCCGCCTCCAAATAAGACAATTACTTTGTTTCCAGATTTTATTAAATGTCGCACTAACATTATTTGCAGTAAACTACCAACATGAAGTGAGCTAGCTGTAAGATCAAAACCAACATAACTTATAACTTGTTGATTAGTAAGTTTAGATTTTGCTAAATCTTCATTCGTACATTGATAGAAATATCCACGATCTTTAATTATATTAAAAATATCAGAACTCATAATTATTATTTACTGTAATTATTCCACTTAAAAACCAATCATTTTTATATTCTTCAAATACTAGTCTAAGATAAGATTCCTCATTTTCAGAAAGATTATCTGAAGAATATTCTACAACAATCGAATCCGGATAAAAATTATATGTATTATCAACAATATTATTTGGGTTTGTAAAATCATTATATGTTATGTTATTTGATAAAGCATAATCATGATTATAAATAAACTTTCGATAATAATCGCGAAAATTCATTTTCATATTTTCTAAGTTACGTAAACTTCCCCAATCATAAATATAATTATCGTTAAAGCGTGATTCTAAATTATCAGCATTAAATAAAATATCAGAACTCATCACATAAATGTCAGGGCTAAACCTAATTCCATATTTAGGATGCACATAGGATCTTAATAATGTAAAATTTTTAAACTTTATTGATTTTATAACTAAATCTGATCTTTCAAAAATTATATCCTTAGCATCAAAGGATGAAATTTTACTTTTCCCCTCTTGATATTTAGAAGTTCGAATAAATTCACTGACAAAACTTTTATCATCTTCATAATTAAGAAAATTATCTTTAAAAATTACATATGTAATTGTTAAAATTACTACACTAAAAAAGATAAAGTTATTTTTTCTTACAATTGTTTTTTCTTTCATTTTATTTATCACACATCAAAAAATAATTCACTGAGTCTCTAATTGCCTGATATGAAGCATCTAAAAGATCAGTAGAAACTCCTATAGTTGTCCATCTATTGCCATCATTATCACTTGTTTCAAGCATCACTCTAATAAGGGCACCAGTAGCATTTCCTGAGTTTAAAATTCTTACCTTATAATCAGTTAATTTTGTAACGGAAATATTAGGATAATATTCAAGCAAAATTTTTCTTAACGCCTTATCCAATGCATTTACCGGTCCATTTCCTTCTGAAACTGATACAACTTTCTTATTAAAAATTTGTAACTTTAATATCGCTTCAACAACCGTTATCAATTCACCATTTGCATTAACTCTTTTTTCATCAATTATTTTGAAGCTATCAAGTAAGAAAAAATTCGGCACTACTTTAAAATATTTTACTGCAAGTAAATAAAAAGATGCATCGGCTAAATCATAAGAGAAACCTTTTGATTCAAGATCTTTAATTTCAGCAATTAATTTTGCTAAATTTTGATCATTTTTATCAACTTCAATTCCAAAAGTTTTTAATCTTGATAATAACGATGCTTTACCTGACTGATCAGAAACTAATATATTTCTTTTATTACCAACAAGCTCAGGTTTAATATGTTCATAACTAGTGGTATCTTTAAGCATTGCAGAAGCATGAAGGCCACCTTTATGATTGAAGGCTGCTTCACCAACAAAAGGCGCATAACTATCTGCCTTTTGATTAATCACATCGCATAAATAATTTGAAACATGCTTTAAATATTTCAAACGCTCATTATCAACAGATAAGGAATAATCGAGTTTTAAAGATAAAATTGGTATTAATGTTGTAAGGTTAGCGTTTCCGCATCTTTCGCCTAATCCATTAATTGTACCTTGAATATGAGAAACACCCGCTTTAACAGCAGCTAAAGTATTTGCAACAGCACATCCAGTATCATTATGACAATGAATTGATAATGCCTCTGGATCAATATCCTTTGATACTTCAGTAATAATTTTTGTTATTTCATGTGGTAATGAACCACCATTAGTATCACATAATGCAACCCATTTGGAACCAGCTCTATGAGCAGTTTTGATAACCTCCATACTATATTTTGCATTGGCTTTATAACCATCGAAAAAATGTTCAGCATCAAAAATAACTTGCTTACCCTGGTCATGAAGAAATTTGATCGTGTTATAAATTATACTTAAATTTTCTTCTAATGTTATACCTAAAGCATCTGTAACGTGGAAATCCCAAACTTTTCCAACTATTGTATAATCATTAAGACCTGTAGATAAAAGATTAGCCAAACCTTTATCTTCATTTGCCTTATTTCCATTTTTAATAGTCATACCAAACGCTGCAAATTTAGTATTTTCAACAATAGGTAAATTACTAAAAAACTCTGAATCCTTTGGATTAGCTCCGGGCCAACCAGCTTCAATATAATCAATACCAAGAAAATCTAGTTTCTTAGCAATATCAATTTTATTTTGAGCTGTAAAATCAACATAAGAGGTTTGTGCACCGTCTCTTAAAGTTGAATCATATAAAATAATATTTCTATTTATTGCCATGCTATTTTGTTACTTTCACGTTACCATCTGGAAGATATTCAAGCTTATAACCAAGCTCTAATAAATCGTTTCTAACTTGATCAGCTTTTTGATAATCCTTAGACTCACGATGTAATTTTATCATTTTTGCTTTTTCAAGGATTTCTTCTGATATTACACTATTATTTAATTCATCAAGATTGAGAATGCCAAGGAAATTAGACATTTTATACAAGTCTATAAGTGCATAATTATCACCTTTCTTTGCTTTTTTAAAAACCATATTCAACAAACTTATAGCTTTGGCAGTATTTAAATCATCAGAGAGATGATTTACAAACTCATCAGGTAAAACAGAATCAGTATTTGCAACATTAATTGAATCAAAGTTATCTTTAATAATTTTGTTAAATTTTTGATTTTGTTTAATTGCATCATCAAGCGATTTATGATTAAAATCCAATGGCTTTTTATAATGAGCTGTTAAAAAGAAAAATCGTAAATCATTACCATTTATACCTTTGTCCAAAAGATCCCTTACTATTGTAAAATTACCCAATGATTTACTCATTTTTTCATTATTTACTGTTAGAAAGCCATTATGAATCCAGTATTTGGCATATTTTGAATCTTGATTAGCACAGCATGATTGCGCAATTTCGTTTTCATGATGAGGAAATTTTAGATCAGCACCACCACCATGGATATCAAAATCAGCGCCAAGATATTTAGTTGACATAGCTGAACACTCAATATGCCAACCTGGCCTACCTATTCCCCAAGGACTATTAAACTTAACTGATTCATCATCATCATCATGACTTGGTTTCCAAAGCACAAAATCTAAGGGATTTTGTTTGTAATTAGCAATTTCCACCCTACTTCCAGAAATCAAATCCTCAATTTTTTTTCCAGACAACTGACCATAATCATTATATTTTTTTACAGAAAATAAAACATGACCTTTTGACTCATATGCATAACCTTGAGAAATTAAACTTTTAACTAAATTGATAATAGCATCAATGTTTTCAGTAGCTTTAGGCTCAAATGTTGGAGGTAATACATTTAATTTACCAATATCTTGGTGAAAGCCATCAATAATTCGACTTGTCAAAGAACTTATCGAAATATTTTGCTCTTTTGCCGCAGTAATTATTTTATCATCAATATCAGTGATATTTCTTACATATGTTACTTTAGGAAAGCGATATGACAAAAATCTATATAACAAGTCATAAACAACAATTGATCTTGCATTACCTATATGAGGTAAATTATAAACCGTTGGACCACACACATATATTTTTATATGATTTTTATCAATTGGAACAAACTCTTCTTTTTCATTACTTAAACTGTTAGAGAAAAATATATTATTTAACATATCTTATAATTCGTTTTTGCACTTCCTCTAAACCTATGAAAGGTATAATTTTTTTTAGCTCTGGTCCATAATCAGTACCAGTTAAAGCAAGTCTTATTGGATTAAATAAAGATCTACCAGATCTGTTAGATTTTTGTTTTATTCTACTTAGCCAATCTTCATAAAAACTATCAGATAATTCACTAGATATTTCATTAAGACATAATGATAAAAACTCGCAATCATCATTGTTTAATTCGACGATTTGTGGGTTGATAATAGCATTATACCATTTTTCAACATCAGTAATTAAATCAAGATTATCTTTTATAATCTCAAACATCTCTTCGCTTAAATCAATAAAACCAAAGCTTTCTGCCCTTTCTTTTATTTCCTGAAAATTGTAATTTGCTAAAGTTTTTCTGTTTAATCTATATAAATCATCTTCTGAATAAATAACTGCAGATTGAGAGAAATCCTTAAATTTAAAATTCTCAGCAAGGTCCTTTAAAGAAGACTCAGCAGTAACATTTTTTGCTGTACCAATTCTTGCAAGGTAACTATTTAAGGTATTTTTATCTATACCTATTTTTCTTAACTCTCTGATTTCATGACCACCAAAACGCTTTGATATCTCTCCATCTTTTACTTTCAACAAAGAAAGATGAGCAAAATTTGGGATTTTACCACCTAGAGCTTTAAAGATTTGAATTTGAATTGCCGTATTAGTAATATGGTCCTCTCCCCTAATTACATGAGTTATATTATAATCAATGTCATCAACAACAGAACAAAATGTATAAGTTGGACTTTTATCTTCTCTTACTAAAATAGGATCTGAAAAAGCTCTTCCTTTAAAAGTTATCTCACCTCGAATTTTATCATTCCATTTAATTTCTGCGTCATTTAGTTTAAAACGGTAATGAGGAATTGCTCCAGCTGCAATTTTATCAGCAATTTCATCTTGGCTAAGTTTTAAAGCAGCGCGATCATATATTGGAGGAACTTTTCTTGATAACTGAATTTTACGTTTCAACTGTAATTCATCTTCAGTTTCAAAACATGGATAAAGTCTTCCATCTGCAATCAAACGTTGTTTAGCTTCTTCATATAGATCTAATCTATCAGATTGTTTAAAAAACTTATCATAATTTACACCTAACCAATTTACATCCTCAATAATAGCATCTTTAAATATATCTTTAGAGCGCTTAAAATCAGTATCATCAATTCTTAAGTAAAACTCACCTTCACGTACCTTACTATATAAATAATTAACAATTAATGTTCTTGCATTACCTATATGTAAATAACCTGTTGGACTAGGACTAAAACGCGTAATAACCATTTATAAAAACTAGACGGAGTGAGGCTTGACTTATATAGAGTCTTGTCATTTTTGACAAGAAATTTAGTAAGTTAACTTAAAAAATTAAATTTAACTCAA
>JADHOX010000030.1 GCA_016778805.1 Rickettsiales bacterium | reverse complement strand
CAGAAACCGATAATATTTCGATAACTCTTACAAAAAATCCAGATATCCTTAGTTTGCTTTGTCATAGTCAGTTGAAACCTAAAGTTGTTGTTGGTTTTGCTGCTGAATCTGAAAATGTTATTGGTAATGCTAAAATAAAACTAAATAAAAAGAAATGTGATGTTATTTTAGCTAATGACATTTCAGAAAATAACATATTTGGTTCAGATGAGAACAAAATCTATATAGTTAAAAATGAATCAGTTACTGAGCTGCCTAAAATGCATAAAAATATGGTCGCTAATCATATAATTAATGCAATTTGGTAGGAGTTATTTTAATGATTCGCAAAATTTACCAATTCTATTCAAAGCTTCTTTGAGTGAGTCAGTATCTAAAGCATATGAGATTCTAAAATGATTTTCAGCTCCAAATGCAGATCCAGGAACAACAGCAACATTTGCATCTTCAAGTAAACAGGTAGCAAATGTACTTGAATCAGAAATAATAGTGCCATTGTTAGTGTTTTTGCCAATTAATCCTGATATATCTGGAAAAATGTAAAATGCCCCAGATGGTTTTAATGTCGAAACATTAGGCATTGAGTTAAAAGCATCAACAGCTAAATCTCTTCTACCTTTGAAAACATTATTTCGTTCTGTAATGTATTCTTGATCAGAGTTTAATGCCACCACAGATGCAATTTGGCTAATTGAGCAAGCATTTGATGTGCTTTGAGATTGGATTACATTCATGGCTTTAATTAGATCTTTACTGCCTCCAGCATAACCAATTCTCCACCCAGTCATTGCGTAACATTTAGAAACACCATTAATGGTTAAGATCCTATCTTTTAGTTTAGGCATAACATCTGCTGGAGTTTTTATTTTTAAGCCATCATAAACAACATGTTCATATATATCGTCACTAAGAACATGAATATTCGGGAATTTAGCTATTACTTCCAATAATTCTTGCATTTGAGCTTCGCTATAATGCATTCCAGTCGGATTTGAAGGTGAGTTTAGAATTACCCATTTAGTATTATATGTAATTGCATTTTCAAGCTGCTCAGCTGTCATTAAAAAATTTTGTTCCTTAGAACATTCAACAATCACAGGTTTTCCATCGCATAATGCTACCATGTCAGGGTATGAAACCCAATATGGTGCAGGTATAATAACTTCGTCACCTGGGTTTAATGTTGCCATGAAAGCATTGTAAATTATTTGTTTTGCACCATTTCCAACAGTAATTTCGTCAATTTCATATGAGATATTGTTATCACGTTTGAATTTTGCTTGAATAGCTTGCTTTAGTTCCTTAATTCCACTAACTGCAGTATATTTTGTAAAACCATTCTTAATTGCATCAATTGCTGCATCCTTAACGCTATCATGAGTGTCAAAATCTGGTTCACCAGCACCTAAAGATACAATATCAATCCCCTTTGATTTTAACTCAAGAGCCTTACTTGTAACTGCTAAAGTTGCTGAGGGTTTTATGTTAGATAATTTCTTGGCAATAAAACTATTCGAGTTCATAATTGAAAAATAAAAAAAAATGTACTACATTATAAAGATAAGTATCTTTAAATCTATTAACTAATATTTGCAACTTATTACTATGGGAATTTCACCAGATCCACTATTTTTAGGTTTAACAAGACCAGCTCTTATGCTTGGTGTGTCATACCCGTTCATAGTTCTAAATGGTCTCGGTTGTATGCTATATTTTGTTTTAACTAATGACCCTAAATCATTACTTGCAATGCCATTTTTGCATGGTATTGCTTATATGATTTGTTTAAAAGAACCTCTAGCAATTGAGTTAATAATGGTAAAAGGTGCAAAATGCTCTAAATGTCGAAATAAGGCTTTTTATGGGGCAAACTCATATGACCCATATTGATTATGTTTTCTAAAATTTTTGGACCAAAGGCTAAAAATCAAAAATATTTCAGTTCTGAATGTTCTATTGCAAACTTTATACCATATGAGTCTCATTTAACCAGTGATACTATCATCTTTAAAAATAAAGATATGATGAAAGTTATCAAGATTAAAGGCTTTTCATTTGAAACCGCAGATGATTATGATTTAAACAATAAAAAAGAATTAAGAAATTCTTTATTTAAAGGTATGGGGCAGGGAAGTTTTGTCATGAACTTCTATACTGTTAGAAAAAGACAAGAGGCTTTTCCTGGTGGTGAAATGCCTAATTTGTTTTCAGCATATACCAATGAAGAATGGCGTATGCGTCATGGTGATAAGCATACCTTTGTAAATGAGCATTACATAGCTGTTATTAGGAAGAAAAATTCTGATGATGATACTATGATTGACAAATTGGTTAAATCTATTGAGAAACGAACCGATGATGGAGCTGATGAAAGAGATTTGCAGGATCAATATGGTGAGCTTGATGAAGTAGCAAATCGTGTTTTAAATGCTTATTCATCATATGGAGCTAAAATGCTTGGAACTGTTACTACAAAAGATGGCGTATATTCAGAGGTTTTAGAGTTTTTGGGTTCTCTAGTTAATTGTGGTTTCTCTCAGCCTATGATAGTACCTACAACTCCAATTGATCATTATATAGGAAATTCAAGATTATTTTTTGGAAATAAAGCTATTGAATCAAAAGGTCCAATCGATAACAGGTATGCTGGTATTGTGAGTATCAGAGAATATCGTCCGCAAACTCATGCAGGAATGCTTGATGGTTTTTTAAGATTACCATTTGAATTTATTATTTTTCAGACATTTGAGTTTATTGCCAGGCAAGAAGCAATCGCTTCAATGCAATTACAACAAAATCGAATGCAGCAATCTGGTGACCTTGCGGTTTCGCAAATTGCAGAGATTACTGAGGCTCTTGATATTGCAATGAGTGGAGAAATAGCTTTTGGTAAGCATGCGCTTGGAATAATGTGTATTGAAGATGGTGTTAAATCGCTTGAAAATGCCTTAGCAATGTTAATGGTAGAGTTTTCAAATGTTGGTATTAATGCAATCAGAGAAAAAAATAATTTGGAGCCTTGTTATTGGGGTATGTTGCCAGGTAATAGTGATTATTTAGTTAGAAAAGCCACTATCAATACTTTGAATTTAGCAGCGTTTGCATCTTTTCATAATTATCCAGCAGGTGATAGAATTGGAAATTTTTGGGGTGATGCTGTAACAGTATTTAATACAACTTCTGGAACACCATTCTTTTTTAATTTTCATGTTAGAGATGTTGGCCACACTATGATTATTGGTCCAACGGGTGCTGGTAAAACTGTACTAATGAATTTTATGTGTTGTCAGGCTTTAAAATTTAATCCTAGAACTTTCTTTTTTGATAAAGATAGAGGTGCAGAGATCTTTATTAAGTCAATTGGCGGTGTTCATTCTTTCTTAGACCCGGGTCATTCAACAGGGTTTAATCCCTTGCAATTAGAAGATAATACCGAAAATAGAGCGTTTTTAATTGAGTGGATATCTGCGTTAGTTTCAGTTGGTGGTGAAAAAATTTCTGCAGAAGATCTTGAGCGAATTAAAGAGTCTGTTGATGGAAATTTTAATCTTCCGAAAAAAGAGAGGATGCTTAGAAATATTGCTCCTTTTATGGGTCTTGGGGGGCCTGGTACCTTAGCAGGAAGGCTTGCAATGTGGCACGGGGATGGTTCTCATGCTTCGCTTTTTGACAATCCTGAGGATAAATTAGATTTTTCAAAAGCATCATCTTTTGGTTTTGAAATGGGTCAGGTTTTAAAAGATGCTGCAAGCATTGGTCCAATATTATTATATTTGTTTCACAAAATTAACTCCGCGTTAGATGGAAGGCCGACAATGATCGTTCTCGACGAGGCATGGGCGTTAATTGATAATGATGTTTTTGCACCTAAAATTAAAGATTGGCTCAAAGTATTAAGAAAGTTAAATGCATTTGTGATTTTTGCGACTCAATCAGTAGAAGACGCCGCTAGCTCATCTATAAGTGATACACTGGTTCAGCAAACTGCAACGCAAATTTATTTGCCTAATTTAAAGGCTACAGATGTTTATAAAGAGGTCTTTATGTTGTCTGAGCGAGAGTATCAGATTGTTAAAACTACTGACCCAAGTTCGCGTTTCTTTTTGGTAAAGCAAGCAGTTGATTCTGTAGTTGCAAGAATTGATCTTAGAGGAATGGATAATGTAATTAACATTTTGTCTGGTCGAGCTGATACTGTTATCATTCTCGATGAGCTAATTGAAGAATATGGTCCTGATCCAAATGCCTGGCTTGAGATATTTTTTCAAAAAGTTAATGAGTTGTAAAAATTTATAATAACATTTTTATAAGGAAATAATTGAATTAGCTATAGAAAACTCTTCCAAATAAAATGATCTAATTTACAACATTAACAACTAAAGGATGTGGTAAAATTTTATGGGAGTTTTTAATTGGAATTTATAGTTAAACCAATATCTTTTATCTTTTCTGTTTTAAGGCTTTTCTTGGTTTTTTTGCACCTTAAAGCCAATTATTTCCTGATGTCTTGCCTAAAAAAACTTAATGGCTTATTGCAAGTATTTTTC
Source organism: Rickettsiales bacterium (assembly GCA_016778805.1). Lineage (GTDB taxonomy): Bacteria > Pseudomonadota > Alphaproteobacteria > Rickettsiales > JABIRX01 > JADHOX01. Next base: position 9,529 of record JADHOX010000030.1, on the reverse strand, counting down.
TTATCTATTTTTCTAGTCTTTTCATATACTAGTCTTGCTGATGCTAATCAATATTCTACAAGACCTACTCAAGAAGCGGTTGAAGAAGATCTGGAATATTGTGCACCATTATATGCATCTGCAGCTGCATTAGTAGTTGTGTTTTACGCAACAATGTCATGGACAATGAAAATTGCCTCAGTTGCAACTATTTTTGCTGCATATGGAGGACAAAGAGCTATTATCGAGGATTGGGCTCGTGAATATCAGAAAAATAGTTATGTTTTAAATCATTTGGATGCAAATGATGATATGATTAATGATTATGCAAAATGGGTTAATCTTGATGCCATTAATAATAATGCTGAAGAATATAATAGATATTTGGGTTTTGTTGGTAACTCTGATGCATTAAGAATAAGGAATGTTTCATATTGCGATGACTTAGTTGGTGTGACTGTTATTAAAACTGATCAGTCAAACGGTTTTGTATATTATGAAAGAACTTTAACGCTTAATGATGTTAAAAACTTTGATGGTTGTAGGGATTGTACTGTTGCTGAAGAAGAGGCAGAGGTTTGTGGTACAAATAATAATTTATACGGATTTACATATGAGGTTTATAATGAAAATTATCTTTGTTCAGGTGGTGTTTTAGTTTATTATGATGGTGAACAAAGTTGTATTCCAAAAGGAAGTTGTGATAGGTTAAAATCAGATTTAAATTTTGCAGGAATTGACTTTAGTGATTATTTAGTTTGTGCATATAAAATGGATGAACTTGTTTGTTCTGAAGCAGTATTTTGTAGTTTTACAATTTTTGATGGTGAGATTGATAGCGATGATCTTGACCAGGTATGGGATGCATTTGGGGATTATGTTTTTGATTTTTCGGCAATTGATGGAAGAACTTGGGAGGGTAAAGACCCTAGAGATCCTGGAGTGCCGTCTATTATTTCTTGTCAGCAATTAATCGATGATAGTTATCAAAATACATGTGTTTGTACTAATCAGCAAGCTTCGGATCAACTATGTGATGCTGGTGCTTATTATGTTTGTTCTTATGACAATATTGAAACTGTTTCATCATGCGATTTTTGTGGTGATGTAGATGATTGTATTGATAATGAAGGTCAGTTTATTGATAATTGTGTTATTGTTGATAATCAAATTTGTGGCTATTATCCAAATGAAGAATATTTAAGACATTGTGCTTTAGATAATGAAATAGATTTAGAGCAAGTTTATGAGTTGCCAGATTTTATCTCAAAATATTGTTCTGGTGAAGCCGAGGTTGATAATGGCAATATGAGTATTGCTGGAAGAATTATTAGATGTGTTGAATTATCTATCCAAAATATGTTTTTTGGTGCTTATGAAGAAGCTATGGGTGGTGAAATTACAGGGATATATTGTTCAAATAATGATCAATCTGTAAGTTTAAGATCGCAATGTCAGTCAGGAATTTTTGTTCAGTTCCAAAATAGTCTAGAAGGGGTTATTTCAATTTTAATGACATTTGCTATCTCATTATTAGGTATTCTGGTTTTGTTTGGCTTGATGCCAGATATGAAGCAAATTTTTAGTTTTCTTGTTACTTTTAGTATAGTTTTTTATTTTGCTGTTTCAGATGGTTGGCGAGATGGTTACTATGACGCAGTTGTTACTGCTGGTCGAACATTGGGAATGATTGGTTCTTCCTCATTTAATTATGAGAGTCTATACGGAGTTGATCTCGAGGATGGCTGTGGTTACAGAGTTGAAGATACTTCTGCTTTAGGTGGTGATAAATTAGCTGTTATTGGAAATAATGATTATGTCTATCCGGATAATGAAGAGCATTACTCAGTTTGGGATCTATATGATTGTAAAATGGAGAAGTTTTTTGCTTCTTCTGGTCAGCCATTTTCATCTTATGGAGAAATTCTTGAACGAAATTTTGTTATGGGATTATTGTTAGCAGTCCCAACATTAATGGCTTTATATATATTAGTTTATATTTTCTTGTTTTTTACGGCACAGTTTCTTGTTACAGCGCTATCAGCTTTTTTTGTTATTACCTTATTAATTTTTATATCGCCGCTTGTTATTCCTTTAATCTTGTTAAAAAAAGTTAGCAAAGCTCGAAAAATGTTTGATGCATGGTTTAAGACTTTAATTGGATATAGTTTTCAGCCTTTAATCTTATGGCTAACATTGGGATTATTAACTGTGTTTTTAGATGTTGCTTTATACGGCCCTGCAGACAGTATGTTTGTTACTGATAGTTCTGGGCAGTTTCCTGAAGGTGCTCAGATTGCTGATGATTGTAGTACTTATTATATTCCATGTATTTTTCACAAACTTGATATAGGTTATTATGGAACCTACAGTGCTCAAAGCTTCACAAGTTTCTTTACTGATATTGATGATTTATTTGATGTAACCTTACTTTTTGATGTTGGTCTTGCCTTTCTTAGAGCTTTATTTTTTATTGCAATTGCTTTTTTCATATGTGTTGAGGCAGTTAAAGTTTTAGCTGGAACTATGTTCGATGCAAGTCTTCAGGCTGATGTAACTCAAGAGTTAATGGGATCTCTTAAAAATAGTTTTAAAGCTACCATTTTAGCTGGTAACAGAGGTGCGTTAGCTGCTAAAAATACTGCTGAAAATGCTTTTAGTAAGATGACCGGAGGATCCGGAGGAGCATCGGGTTATTTTAAGTAGGTTGGTGATGAGATTAAGCTTAAGAAAAACAAACTTTTTATCAAAATTCCTTCTTAATCAATCTAGTTGTGATAAAATTGAATTAGATGCTTATAATGCAGTGAGTACAAATATTGATAATGGATCGGTACCATCAATGCAAAAAAATGAATATATAAATAACGATGATGATCAGGTTGATGTTTCAAATAATGATGGGCTTTTTCAAGTTATAAATTTTACTTCATTATTTCGTAACATCATAAGCATGCTTCTTATTACTGTTATGCTTGCAGGTATTTATTTTACTTCTGCTAAAAAAGCTGAAGCTGGTATGATTGTTGGAGATCATAGATATACAAATGGAGCTGTGGCAGCTGATATGGCTCAATGCGCAGCATTAATAGCAATATGGTACGGAACAAGGTTAGCAACTCGTGCTTTTTTAAAATGGACATTGGTTTCGTTAAGAATTACATGTAGTGCAGGAGGTATTTTTGCTGCTGCTGCATGTGGAGCTGCTTTTGTACTTCAGTTTACATGGGTAATACTTGCTGAAATTGCTGCTGCAACAGCCTTATATTTAGCATGGCTTGCACTTGAGGAATGGGCTTCTGCAACAAGAAAAAGAACTCATATATTAAATAATTTTGACGAAGGGCAACCAAATTTTTGTGAAAAATTTGATCACCGGAATCCAAGATATGAATATGGAAGTATCAATAGGACTTTTACGAATTGTAATATGACTGTTTATACTAAGAACCCTAATTATAATAAAATTGCGATTTTATATGATACAAATAATGAGTTATCAACAGGTGAAGCAGGGGCTGATATTATAACCTCTTTGCAAACTGCAGATGTACCAACAAATCAATATGTTTGGATTGCTCCATATGATTGTAAACAGCTTGATATGTCAGCTGCAAAGCTTGGAACTGTTGATTTTTCTGTTAGTAGATGGGTCTGTGCTTATGAAGAAGATGGTCAGCTTTGTGCTGATTCTGTTTTTTGTACATCTCTAGAAATTATTCAATTTATAAAATTTATCTTACCGGGAATGTTCTTTTTTAACAAAGTTACCGGTTATGTTGCCGACCCAGTTTTATCTTCAAGCGATGGCACAAGAAATTGCGGAACTAATCCATGGACAGGTAATGCTCAAGATGATTACAAGGCTGGTGATGGTAGATGTGAATGTGCTTGTTGTGAGAATACTGCAGATCGTCCAACATATTGTGATGTCTCTAATCAATATGATGCTCAAGGTAATGCATTGGATAATTCTTACCCATGTACTACTTATAATGAAAGATATCGAGCTCATTGTATTCCAAGAGGTAAAGATGATGTAGAAATTGATCCTCCTGTATCGGCACCTTCTGCTATTTCAGCTTATTGTGATGCTAGTGTAAATGTTGGTTATACGCCTTTTCCACTTGCTGGTAAGCTTATGCGATGTTTTGAAAAAACTTTAAATAATGTTTTCTATGGTACTACAGAAATCGTAACATATGATGTTGATGGCAAACCTTTAATTGAGGATGGGGCAATAGTCATGGAGACTGAATGTTCTGAGGGTAATGTCAATGCAAATGGCTTTTGTGATTCTTCAATGTTTATGAAAGTGATGAGCGCTTATCAAGATATTGTTACAATTTTAATGACATTTTTTATCTGTTTCATTGGAATAAGATTAATGATGGGTGCAAATTATGGCTTTCCTGAATTATTCAAAATGATAATGAAAATTTCTTTAGTTGCTTATTTTGCTATTGGAGATGCTTGGAAAGATGGTTATTATAATACCTTACTAACAATGGGATCGGAACTTGGGGCAGAATATACAGTGCTAACAGATGAAGCTTATGAACAAGTTTCTAGTTCAATGTCAACAACTACAATGGCTGATTCTAATTCGGATTCAATTGAATGTTCAGTTACTGCGGTAGGCTCCACTTCGTTGTTAACAACATCATTAGATGAGTGTAATTTTACTGGTGATGCAGGATATGATGGTGCTGTGTATCTTCCAGAAGATCAGCATTATGCTGCATGGGATACATTAGATTGTAAATTTGCAACTTATACAGGTTTTACTGTTACGAAAACATTTCCATATATAGTCTCGTTTGCTTGGGCAATGTTGCTATCTGTATCGACTGGTTTTATGACTTTAATTGCTGCTGTATTTGTTATTTTTGCTTCATTAGTAATTATTCTAAGTGCTTTATATGTAGGAATTTTAGTATTGTTTAATTTGACGGTATTAATCTATATAGCTCCTTTAGCAATACCATTAGTAATGTTTGAGCCAACAAAGTCGATTTTTACGAAATGGATTGGTTTATTAATTGGTTATAGTTTACAGCCAATGATTCTGTTTGCTTTACTATCCTTTGTTTATGCTATATTGGATCAGCTATTTATGTCGACTATGCCTCAAATATTTTCTTCTGAGGTAAATCAAGGTGAGATAGCCTATGGTCTTATCGGTTATACAGTTTCTAGCTCATATGACTTTACAACTTTAGTTATTTCAATGATTAAATTCACTATTGCAATTGTAATTATTTCAAGCTTATTCAAGCGGACAACTACAATTTTGAGAAATTTAACAGGTGCAGATGTTCAAGCTTTACCTGATTTTGGTAAGGCGGTTAGTGTTGCAGCTAAACAAACTGCGAAATATTCAGGCAATGCAGCTAAATTTAGTGCAAGATATGCTAAAGAGCGTGCTAGCAAACAATTTGGTGCTAAAAAACGTGAACAATTAGCTAGTGCAGATAACTTTGTAGATTTAGGCTCATGATATGATCTATAGAAATTTTTGCACCATTCTTAAATCAATAAAGTTTAAACAAAAGATCTTGCTTGTTGGTCTATTGTTAGTTTGGGGATGTGATTCTGGTTGTATTTCAGCTGGATCTATAGGTTCTTCTGATGTTACTGCAGTGGATTTATTAGCTAATCCAACTGATTCAAATTTAAATAACCAAATTCAACCTGCTTTAGGTTATGAATATCTACAAACATATGGAAGTGGGGCAACGCAAATTTGTGATTCTATTTGGAAACGAATGAATTTAACTTATAATTCCAATTATAATTATAGCATTGCATATACAGGCTCTGTCGATAGATGTAGTAATCCAGTATCATTACCAAATTCTGTTGACGCAATTTATCTTGCTGATGTAGTTGATGGATCAAGTTTTTCTAATAAAACTGATGGTGATAAAATTTCTGATTTAATACCATCATTTTCTACTAATCAAAGTTTAAAATTTACTACTGAGCCAAATTTGGAATCTAACAGATATGATTGTTTGGGAATGCCAGTTATTCTCTATCAAGGTTATGGCGGTTATAATGTCGAAAGTAACTATTACGACCAATTTGATTCAAAAAAAGATAGTGTAGAACCTTCAAAAACATATAAATGTAACAATAGTAATGGCTGTTTTTACGTTGCTTCATCTCATTCTATTAACACTATAGAAATGCCAACTGGTTGTATTGTTACATTGTATGACAAAGATCAAGGTACTTCAGAATCTGGATATTCTGGAGTTGAACTTAAGGTTCCATATAATGCTCCATCTCCATATGCTTTTTCAGCATATGATTATAGATTTGATGATGCTTCAAAGGAAAAAAATTGTGGATCTGGAATGAATGATTGTATTTCTACTCTAGCTATTTCCAATGATCCTTCATCTTATGTGGATTGTAGCAGTAGTCAATTATCATATTTTTGGGAGCATGATTTTGAAGGCAAAGAAATGATTTTTTCTGGCACAGGTCAAGCTTATTTTATGAGCAGTGGAACTACTTCATATACAGGACAAAACATAGGTAATGATGCATTATCTTCATTTGCTACATCGGAAGGTTGTTTAGTTACTCTTTGTGAAAGGCCAGATTGTTCGCAACCACTTAGAGAGGCGAAAAGACCGAATTACCGAGATGAAACTTCTGAAGTTTTTGCATCACGTCTGATGTGTGTATTGGCAGAGAATCTTGCAACAGGATGGGGCTATCAAGTCTCCTATAAGGGAGATGCAGCAAATAAATGTAGTAATCATAGTCACTTTTTCGATAATATCCATTCGTTAAGTATAGCAAACAATCCATATTATCAAAATTTAAGTGTCTTTGCTAAGACATATCCAAGTAACAACTCCTATATGCCTTCATTTTATAATATATCAACTGGTGCAATTAAAAAAGCAGGGCTTTTCTTTGACGGGATTTCAAATTTTATGATTTCTAACTCATTAGCTGATTATATAAGGGTAAGTCAGAATTATGGAGTAGTTATAGAAGTAACTCCATTTTGTGATAGTAATTCAATAACAGCTTCAACAAGTGATGATTGTAGCGTTATTTCAAATGAAACCTCTCCGCGCATGATTTATGCTACTAACAAAGAGGATTATCAAACTCTTGGTGAGTATTTAGGTATAAATCCATCAGGAGTTCTTATTTTTAATGGAGTAAGTTTAGGGTATAAAAGCTATTACAATAAAAATATCATTGTTGCTATTAAAAGAGTTGGTTCAACAGTATCAATTGATATAACAAATCTTTCAGATAATTCTAGTGAAAGCTTTACCGTTACATCGCCAATAACAAATATTGAAGCAATTGAGTTGTTTTCATTTGGGCAAGAATGGGACTCAGATATAACTCCTAGTGATTTTTTCATTGGTTACTTGTTTAGCTTCTCTATTCTCGATTCTTCTGCTACCCAGCAAGATTATGATGATTTAATATCTTTCACAGGTGCGGTTAATTATCAATATTCAGCTGGTGGTGATATTAATTCTATTAATACACCAATTTGTGAAGAAAGTTTTAGTCTTAATGATATAGAAATTGGTTATGGTACAGATATTAATTTAGATTTCGAAGTTAGTAATGTAGATACTGTAATAGATGGTGTATTTATAATTCCTCCTGGTATTTCAAATGGAGATAATTTTTATTTTCGCGTTAAAAACTCGCGTTTATCATGTTCTGCTACAAGTAACGAAAATTACGATGTGTATCAACAGAGTTCTGGTCAAGTCACAGTTACCTTAAAGGAAGAGAAAGATAGCTCTGGTTTAATTGCTGGCTTACAAGAATATATTGTTGATCCAATCGTTGATATTTTTGATTGTCAAGACACAGACTCTGATGGAAACCCAACTAATTGCGGAGGTTTCTACAATATGTTCTATACACAAATTGTTGTTGGAACAGATAGTAATCCGAGTTTATTCTCGGTTTTGGTTAATATATTCCTGCAATTCATGGTAATAATGATGGGAATAAACTTCATGTTTGGCCTAGAAAAAATTAATAGCTGGGGGTTAATTTCACGCTTGCTAAAAATAGGAGTGGTGTATCTTCTAGTTTCTCCAGGTTCTTGGGATTTCTTCCATGATAATGTCATTGTTTTTGTTAAAGACGTGCCTATTCAGATTGGTGAATTCTTAACCGATAATTTAGCAGTCGCTGATAATATGGCATCATCATCTCAAGATAAAAAATCAATGTTTGATATGCTTGATAATGTTAGTGGAATATTTCTATCAAGCGATATTCATGCAAAGATTTTGTCATTATTATTTTACTCGCCAATGGGATTTTTGATGATAATAATTATTTATTATGGTATTTTTATTTTTTTTAAAGGTTTGATATCTGCTTTAATTCAATATGTAGTTATTATATTAATGATTTCGCTCGCAATAATTCTTGCGCCGTTTTTTATTATTATGGCACTAATTCCTTTTACAAGTCAGTTTTTTGTTAAATGGCTTAACCTTTTAATTGGTTCTGCATTTAAACTTTTCCTTCTATGTATAACTGTTATTTTATTTTCTTATTTTATTTACGCATATGCATATAATTTATTTAATTATGCGGTTTGTTGGACTAATGTTTTATGGTGTTGCACCTTTCTGCCATTTCAATTTTCATTGCTTGAGTTTTTTGCTCCAGTAACTTTTGATTACAGAAGATTTGGTATTGATGAAGTTACAGCTACAGGACCTGATTTTATAGAAGTTTGTGGTTTTTTTATTATTGTTATTATGTTTAATAAATTCTTAAATTTATCTGAAGATCTTGCTGATAAATTAGCAGAAGGAACTTCTATGAATGTTACAAGAGATGTTACACGTTCAATTACTTCAATGCCTGGTCAGGCTTCAGATACAGTAGATGCAGGTGTCGGTAAAGTTGTTGATCGGATTGCTAATAGACCAGGAACTTGGAAACAAGCTAAGAATAATATTAAAAGGGCTGCATATGATAACACCGTTGCTAAATTAGATAAAGCTTTGACGGGTAAGTTAACAACTCAAGAGAAACAGGCAGCTTCATCAATTGATGCTTCTTTTAAAAATATGAAATCCCAATATTCTGCTGCAGGACAAGGGTCCAAAGGTTTTAGTGATAATATAAAAGACAATGTTGCTCAGGATTTGAAACAGTCTTTTGGAATGTCAGATAGACAAATTAGAAATATAATGAAGTCGAAAAAATTTAAGAAAAATATTAAAAATAGTGAGAAAGAAATTGATAAAAATTCTACAATACCAGATCCAAGTAATAGGATAAATGAAGGGCTAAAACGAGCTAAGGAAGCAAGTTCGGGATCAAGACCAATAAACAATGCAAGTTCGGTATCAACTCCAATAAATAATGCAAGTTCAGTATCAAGCCCAACAAACAACGCAAGTTCGGGATCAACTCCAATAAATAATGCAAGTTCAGTATCAAGCCCAACAAACAACGCAAGTTCGGGATCAACTCCAATAAATAATGCAAGTTCAGTATCAAGCCCAACAAACAACGCAAGTTCGGG
>JADHOX010000029.1 GCA_016778805.1 Rickettsiales bacterium | reverse complement strand
TCTAACACTCTTATTGATATCTCCAGAGATATAGCGGCTTATTTTGCTCCTTTGATAACAAAGATGATAACAGAAATTTCTGATCTTCCAAATGAGGAAAAAATAGCATTAGGTTTAACTGAATTAACCCAAGGTTCGGATCAGTTGTTGTTAAGTTATAGCGATGCATTATATGCCAAGCTATCACAACTTAGTGTTCATGAATTTACTGAGTTAAGAAATAAATTGGTAAATCTCAAAAATGAGCATGTGCAAGAATTAGAATTTTCTCAGCAAAGGCAGCAAAGTATCTTAGGTCACGATGTGGCGGTGATGGCTGATATAGCTGGTTATGAGGAAGAAAAGGGTTATAACCCGAGTGATATCGAGGCAGTTTATAAAGCAATTTTAGAGACAAAAGTTGCATATATGCAAGTACCAAGACAGAAAACATTATCACAAGGTTTGCCTGAAGAAACTGATCAATCACAATCTATGGTTCAAACGGTTGAGTCAGAAAGATCAGCCGTAGAGAAATATGGTATAGAGCGATAGAACTTAATTATCTAATTAAAGATAAGTAACATATATGTTGAGGGTAGCAATTATTTGTAGTAAGTTGCAAAAAAGTAACATGGGTTTGTGATTGTTAGCATAAAATGTTAAAATTAATAAATCACAACTGTTTTTTAAATAAATTCCTAAGAATATAGTTTATTAAGTAGAAAATTCTAATATATGAAATCTTGTAATTAAATTATCAAGATAGACAATTCTTAACGATTATTGAAAAAACTTTGAGATTTGTAACAAGTTTTATTATCACTTATTTTTTCAACATCATCAATCAAATCATTGAGTTTAGATCTTATAAGATTTTGTTTACGGGTTTCAATATAATCATTTATCCATTTTTCAAATTTAATGGTTAGTTCAAAATTTGGATCCTTTTCATAAATTTTCATTATATAATCCATCCTTTCAGTTTCTTGATTGTACATTTCTTTATTTAAACAAGAGAACATATTGGCAATATCACTTTCCTTTAAGAATTGAATAATTCCATCAAAAAATATATTACCGCGCTGATTTCTGCAAAAAGGTGATCTGTAAATAAACAAATGATTAACTAAGAGTTCTCTATAATTAGATTTTTTTTGAAAGCTTTTTTGGGCAGATGTTATTGTGTTATGGAATTCTTCTTGCTGCTGTTTATGAATGATATTTGTGTTAAAACCTTCAGAAATTAACAATTTGATTGTCGATTCATCTGACAAAATAAATGCATTATTTGATAAATTTATATTATTTACGATATTAAATCCTGATACGATTAAGAGGGATAAAATCTCTTTATTTCCATATGCTATAGCATAATAAAGTGCCTCATTATTATTTAAGTCCTTAAGATCTTTTCTTACGCCTTTATCAATGAAAGCTTTTATAATGGAATAGTTAAGCTTAGTTATTGCTCGAAAAAATATAGGGAATTTGTTTTCGTCAGTTCCATTAATATCAGCTTTTTGTTGAATTTCCTTTATTACAGTTCCTAAATCATTATTAAGAATAGCTGAAATTAACTCATAATTATTTTGGTTATTATTACGCATTTTATTATTGTTGCTTGAATGATTTAATTATTATTTTTCTCATATAGGTCATAATAATTTCGCACTTTTATTAAGAATAATAATTTTAGTATCTTGAATTAATTTATTAAAGCTGATCTGGATTCTTTATTAACTCTTTTTATTTTTCCTTCAAAAGAATAAGTTAAACATTTAAAAAATTGACTTCTCATTTGCGAGAAAAATTTTTAACACAAACCTCATTAGCTAACAAGTCTTTTTTACTGTGTTTGTTTGGCAACAAAGTTTTGCAAATTTTAACAAAATTTGTTAAAATTAATAAATTATATCTGTGTTTTTTAATACATGCCAAAAACTAAAAATTATAGATTAGCAAGAGTTCGATGGGGGTCAATTACTAACGCCGTTACAAATGGAGATATTAAAGCTTTAGAGGCTTTAATTGATGCTGGGGCTGATATTAATAAAATTCGAAAAGTATATCTCTCTTCTTATAAAGGATATGAAAACTTCACCCTTTTAGGACTTGCAGTTGAAAATAATAAAACTGAGATTGTCAGTAAGCTTCTTGAAAAAGATGGTATAGATGTAAATAAGGCAAATGATTTTGGTGATACTCCTTTATTGCTTGCAGTAAGAAATGGTGAAGTTGATATTGCTAACATGCTTCTTGAAAAAGAAGGCATAGATGTAAATAAAGGAAATAATGAAGAAATTTCACCATTATTAAAAGCAGTATATAAGAAAAAAACTGATCTTGTTAATATGTTACTTCAAGCTGGTGCTGATGTAAATCAAGCTGATAAAAATGGAAATACACCTTTGTTCATTTCAGCACAAAATGGTGAAGTTGATATTGCTAAAATTCTTCTTGAAAAAGAAGGTATAGATATAAATAAGCAAGATATTAAAGGAACTACAGCCTTGATTATTGCATCACAAAATGGACATAATGATATAGTAAAGGAATTGATTGCAAAAAATGCACAATTAGATCTGTCCAATTCAAATGGTCAAACACCATTATCTTTTGCTGTTGCAAAACGTAATATTGATATTGTAAAGTCTTTTGTAGAAGCTGGTGCGGATGTCAATTATATTTCAAGTACTGGTGATACAGAGCTAATAAAAAGTTTAAAAAAAGGTTATCATGATGTAACAGCAATATTATTACAAGCTTCCAACATAGATTTAAGCCTTCAAGATAATGAAGGTAGAACTCCTTTAGTAATAGCTATAGTAAAAGGATATGAAGATATAGCCAACAAATTAATGGATTTAGGAACTTCCTTAGATATTAGAGAAGTTGTTGTTAATGATGAGGTGTTTAATAATAAAAAACAGTTGCTTGAAAAGATTGTTTCTCATCTAACAGAAGTTGGGCAAGAAGAAGGGTCACATATGTCAATAGAGTGTCCAATTACTTTTTCTAAATTGGCTATAGATGGATATTTTATTGGAGATAATGATAGATCTTCAGCGTATAGTACTGGTTGTGGTGTAAGTGTTTATGAAGAACAAGCAATTAAAGGGCATTTAAAGCATTCTCAACGTGATCCATGTACAAATCAACGTATTGGTTCAAGCAAGTTGATAAATATGTCTGTTATAATCAGATATTATTTTCAGCCATTATTACATAAGTTGCGAAAAGACTTAGAATCTGTTAATGAGCAGGAACTTGTTAATTTAAAATTAACAAAGCCAATAAATGCAGGTTCTGAATGGCAGTTAAGTTATAAAGATGATTTTGGTAAAGATAATAATGAAGTTATTTCGAAGCTGCCTGTAGAAAAATTTAAAGAATTAGAAAGTAAATTATCTGAGTTAAGAAAATCTTCTGCACCAAGTGTATCAGACTTAAGAAACCAGCAAAGCTATTACCCTGTTGATGAACAAGACAAAGTATTAGCTGATACAACTTTTTATGAGGAAGAAAAAGGATCTGATCCGAGTGGTATGAATAAAGATCATAAAATGTTTTTAGGGAAAAAAACTGAAGATGAAAAAGTACCAAGGCACAAAAAGCTTCTAGAAGGCTTTAACGACAAAAGTGGTCAATCCAAATCTATGGTTGAAAAAGTTGAGGCAGTTAGAGATGTAGAGGAGCAGAATGAGAAAGAGCGATAGAACTTATTAATCTCATTTAAGATTATTAATAATAAGAGTTTTGCTTGACTAATAGCCTTCATTGCATTACAAGCAATTCTCCGAATTTAAATTTATTTAATATGCTACAAGTTTTAGTTAAAGATAACAATGTTGAGGCAGCTTTAAGGTCTCTAAAAAGAAAAATGCAAAGAGAAGGAGTGTTTAGAGCTCTAAAAAATAAAAAGCATTTTGAAACAAATGCCGACAAAAAAAGAAGAAAGAAAAAAGAATCTCTTCAAAGAAAAAGAAAAATTCAGATTAAATTTGATGTAGTTTTATAAAAACTTCATTGATTAGTATCAAATACTGAGGCGGATGCGAAAGCAGCCGCTTTTTTTTTGTTCAGAGTTTAACTTGTAAAATTAATAAGTTGCCTTTTGAATATTGTACGATATTCTAATTGCTAACTTAGTATTATTAATATGGTAAGAGGCGGAGCAAGAAAAGGAGCTGGTAGACCTAAAGGTCAGGGAAAATATAAAGAGTCAACTAAACCAGTCCGTATTCCTGAGACAATGGTTGATCAAGTATTAGAATTTGTTGAGAATAAAGCATATCAACTGCCTTTTTATTCATGTGCAGTTCAAGCTGGTTTTCCATCGCCTGCAGATGACCATATGGAAGGTAAGTTAGATCTTAATAAGCATTTAGTTAAACATCCAACAGCAACTTTCTTTGTTAGAGCGACTGGTAATTCCATGATAAAAGCTGGCATTCATTCTGGTGACATATTAGTTGTGGATCGGAGTCTTGAAGCAAAAAATGGTAAGATTGTGATTGCAGCTATCGATGGTCAATTAACTGTTAAAAGATTGCAGATTACCCAAGGTGAGACATTTCTGATGCCAGAAAATGATGATTTTGAGCCAATTAAATTAGAACAAAATAACGATGTAGTAATTTGGGGAGTGGTAACAAATGTTCTGCACTCAGTTTAAATACTATAATTAATAATCTAAAATTGGCCCTACCGGAACAATACCATTTGGATTAATGGTTGGATGGCTTTTGTAATAATGTGTTTTAATATCATTTATATTAATAGTTTCCTTAATTCCTTTTATACTGGTAATATTATTAATAAATTTTGATAAGGCAGGGAAATCCTTAATACGTTTTAGGTTGCATTTAAAATGACCAACATAAACAGGATCAAACCTAATTAAAGTAGTAAATAAACGAATATCTGCTTCTGTAATATCATCGCCTAAAAGAAATGTTGTTTTACTTAATCTTTGTTCAATTTTATCTAAAGCATTAAATAAATTGATTACTTCATTTTCATAAACAGATTGTTTGGTAGCAAACCCAACTTTATAGACACCATTATTGATATTATGATAGATAAAATCATTAATTTTATCAATTTCATCTTGTAATGCAGATGGGTAATAATCATTAATATTACCAGTAAGCTTATTGAAAGCTGAATTAAACATTCGAATAATTTCAGATGACTCATTATTAACAATAGTTTTAGTCTTCTTATCCCATAAAATAGGAACAGTAACTCTGCCTGTATAATTGGGATCAGCTAACAAATAAATTTCATAAAGATATTGCTGATTATTGATAGGGTCATTGTCAAAATACCAACCACTCTCTCCCATATGAGGATTAACAGCAGAGATGCTTATGATATTTTGTAATTCTTTTAATTCTCTGAAAATTGCAGTTCTATGAGCCCAAGGACAAGCATGGGAAATATATAAATGATATCTGTTTGATTCTAACGGGAAGTTACTTGAGCCAATATAATCTCTGAATTTAGACTCCTGGCGAATGAATTTTCCATCAGATTTATCAGTATCATACCATTTATCATGCCATTTGCCGCTAATTAATAGTCCCATATTATTATAAATTTGATTTTAGTTAATATAATTATTTCAATGATTTTAAAAAGTTTTCGCTATCTTCAGATATAGCTCTCTGATTTTCAGTTTTCATACGATCATAGACTTTATACATCATGCCAATTCTATGATTTGAACTAAGTTTTTCACGATTTCGCGCGAGAAAATCCCAATATAAATAGTTAAAAGGACAAGCTTTATCTCCAGTTTTATGGCTAATTTTATAACTGCAATTTTTACAATAATTTGACATTTTGTTAATATAAGAGCCTCCAGATGCGTAGGGTTTACTAGCAAGATAGCCGCCATCGGCAAATAAAATCATACCAGTTACATTAGGCAGCTCTACCCATTCATAAGCATCAGCATAAACAATTAAAAACCATTCATTTACCTCATCTGGATTAATTCCTGCAATTAAGGCAAAATTACCAAGTACCATTAATCTTTGAATATGATGAGCATATGCATTAGCTTTAGTTTCGCTAACAGCTTGTTTCAGACAATTCATTTTTGTATCCGCACTCCAATAAAAATCTGGCAGTTTATTCTTGGCATAAAAGAAGTTAAGTTCTTTATATTCAGGCATTTTCAACCAATAAATACCGCGAATATATTCGCGCCAGCCAATGATTTGGCGAATAAATCCTTCAACAGCATTTAAAGGGGCAGAACCATTTTGATAAGCAGTTTCGGCTTTTTTTACGCATTCAAGTGCAGTTAATAAGCCAGCATTAAGATAAAAACTAATATGAGAATGGAACATCCATGGCTCTCCTTCAATCATAGCATCTTGATAATCGCCAAAATTTTTTAAACGTGTATCAATAAAATGCTCAAGAACTTTAATTGCATCAGCTCTTTTAGTTGCAAAATGGAATGGTTCAATATCACCAAAATTATTAGCAAAATATTTTTCAACAAGATTTATTGTAGATTTTGTGGTTTGATCTTGTGTTGTATAATATGGTTTTGGTACTACAAGATCTAGATCAGGAGATTTTCTGTTATCAGCATCATAATTCCATTTGCCGCCTTCAGGCTCTTTACCATTCATTAAAATGCTATATTTGATACGCATTAAACGATAGAAGAACTCCATCCTAAGCTGTTTTTTGCCTTTTGCCCAATCTTGAAATTCTAAATCAGTTGCAAGAAATCTATTATCTGGGCTAATTCTGGTTTTTATATTAAATTGCTTTTGCCATGAATTAACAATTTGAAGTATTTTATAATTAGATGGTTTGGTAATAATTATCTCATTAAAATTTTTCTTACTTAGATGTAATTCAAGAGATTCTGAAAGTGTTAATTGTTTCTCGTCATATTTGATATAATTTACCTTATAACCTTTTGCTTGTAATTCATAAGCAAATTCACGCATTGAAGCAATTATGAAAACGAGCTTTTTCTTATGATGCTTTACATTTGTTAATTCATCTTTTGATTCAGTAATTAGAATTTCATCAAAATTTTTATCGATATTGTTTAAGCTATTGATGTTATCGGAAAGCTGATCGGATAAAATTACTATTAATTTTGTCATTTATGAATTTAGATTTTTAATATAGATATAAAGAGTTTTTTGCTTTTTGATACTATTGATTGAGAAATTCTTTTTTAGGTTATAACAACAAATTTTATTTTACTATTTTAAATTGGTTTAGCTTTTGATTAGCCGCTAAACAAATATAATTGTAGTGAAAATTAGATTTTTGCATAATTTTTTCAATGGTTCTTATGGTATTACCTGTAGTTGTAATATCATCAAAAATAAGTAAATTTCTAATATTTTTATTAATGAACTTTTGATTGATTTTAAAAGAGTTGTTTAGGTTAGTTTTTCGTTTTGATTTAGATAATGATGATTGCGGTTTTGTGTATTTAGTTTTCGTAATTAAATTTGGGATCAGTTTTATATTGAGTCTTTTGGCAATAATCTCACAAATCTCGTAATTATGATTATAGCCTTTCTTTAGATACTGAATTTTATTACTTGGTATAAAGCATATATATTGTGCTTTAATTCGGTAATTTATTATTAGTTGGATTATCAAATTAGCAAAGAATAAGGCATGGTTAATTTGGTTCAGATATTTATATCCTATTATTAACTGTCTTATCTCTCGATTATAATTTAATATAAAATAAATCTTCTTGCCCTCAAGTTTTATATATTGAGGAGATATGCCAATATTTACAAAACAATTTGCACAAATATTATTCGCATTAAGAGTTTTTACTTTGCAGTTTATACAATTATTTATGAAACAAATATTTAATATTTTTTTTATTAAATAAAGACAAAAATCACGAATAATTAACAGGCAGAATGACTTGATAAAATTTATAAAACTCAACTATTCAGCGCTTATATCTGAGAAAAATATTTTATTAAATTCAAGGATAATAGAACTAAGATCAATCTTATTAATAAAAATCATAGAGCTAAATTCTCGAGTTATCTCAAGGTTTATTTTATCATTACCTGGATCTTGAGATAAATAATCAGCAAATTTACGAGCTTTTAATTCAAACTCATCTTTTTGCATATTGTAGATCGTATGAAATTTAGGGTTTTTAATATATCTTGGTGAAACATCATCAGTCACAATGCTTTCATGAAGAAATCCTATAATTACAGCAATTTTTTCTAGTTTAATATTTATAAAACCTGATGGTATGACATCAAATTCTGTATTTTTAATATCAGCATTCATTGAGACATTAAATAGACCATTAGAAAAATCCAAATGTTTTAATTTTAAGCTATTACTAACGCCAGTATTTAAAGTGCCACGATAAACCAAATCAATTCCAAAATTTGTTGTTAAATTATTAATAACTTCTTGATTCTCATCATATAATTTATTTAACGTTGAAACTTGAAGATTAAAAAATCTATTAAATCCCATATTGTTGAAACTAAAATATAGTTTATCAAAATCCGAGCTAGCAATTATTTGGTTATTGTCTGTGAATAATTTTACTATGTTGGACTTAAAACTGATAGAGCGATCAATGATTTCATCGGTATTATCATGCTTATTATATGAATATGTAATGAAAGGTTGTTCATCAAAAATTATTTTTGAATATGATAACTCATCAACACCAGAAACAATAAAATTTGTAGGTAATTGAATATTAAAAATTTTATCATGATGATCTATTATTGTGTCATCTTCGCTACTAACTTTGATTTCGAAAGTATTCTGAGTAGTAAAATCTTTTATGGTAAAAAATAATTTTGCTGATTTTAGAACAGTTGATGATTTCAAAGAATCATAGGCAATTTGCATATTTGGGGTTTCAATTCTGATATCACTATTAATTTTTCTAAGTGTAACATTACTGATTAAAATTTTTGAGGGCGCGAAAATATTGTCAGCTTCGAATGAGTCATAGGTAACCCTATAACCATTTTTCTCAACTAATTCGATCATTTTATTTTCCACTTTGGAATATAAAAAATCTTTACCAATATAAGCTAAATAGCCAAATAAACTAAGTAAAGTGACTATTAAAGTACAAATAATAAGGCTTTTCTTAACCTTGTTTTGAGATTTTGTCGGCATCAATATTTCTTGTTTGAGATGGAACAGTTACAGTTAGGCCATCCAGATCATCAGACATGATAATTTGACAACCTAACCTTGAAGTGGTCGTGACTCCAAAAGCTAAATCTAACATATCTTCTTCTTCTTCAGTTGCTTCATCTAATTTATTAAAGTCAGCATCATTGACAATTACATGACAAGTTGAGCAGGCAAGCGAACCTTCGCAAGCTCCTTCAAGATCAATATCATTTTGATGAGCAATTTCTAATACAGAAAGTCCGTTTTCTACATCAAAAGATTTTTCCTCCCCATTTTCTATGAAAGTTATTTTAGGCATTTTTACTATAAATTAATTAATTATCTTCACTTGAAGGCTTTTCTTTATGCATCATATGCTCCAATTCTTCAAGGTTTTTTCCTGATAATGATTTAGAAATTTTTTCAATCTTATCATGAATAAGCTTATTTAGTAGTTCTTTACTACTATCATGTATGGCAGATATTTGAGGTAAATCGGTACAATCAGCGAATTCCTTCGATATTTTTGCTATTTCAGATTCTATGAAATCGATTTCAGATTTGTCAAATAAATCAAAATCTTGTGAAATAATAGTTTTTAATGAGTTGATATGATCGTCAATTTGAAGTTTCAATTTGTTTAATTGCCTTAAAACCATATCCTGTTTTGCATTACTAAAGCTTTCCTTAAGCATTGCCTCAATTTCATTAATATTTAGACCATATGTGGGTTTTACTTCAATATTTTGCTTTACTCCTGTTGTTTTTTCACGGGCCGAAACTGTTAATATACCATCTCTATCAATTCTAAAAACAATTTCAATACGCGGTTTACCAGCTGGCATTAAAGGCATATTTGTTAATTCAAAGCGAGCTAATGAACGGTTTTGATTAACGATTTCTCTTTCTCCCTGTAAGATATGGATTAAAAGATTTCTTTGGTTATCTTTATGAGTCGTAAATTCTTGCGCTACAACGACAGGGATTGGGGTATTTCGTGGAATTATTTTTTCAACCAAACCTCCCATTGTCTCGATTCCTAATGATAACGGGATTACATCAATTAATAAATTGTTGGAACCATTACATAATGCATCAGCTTGAATAGCCGCACCATAACTAACGATTAATTCAGGATCAATTTTGGTTAAAGGTTTTTTATTAAAAAATTTTTCAATTTTTTTAGGTACTAAAGGTATTCTTGTTGAACCTCCAACTAGAATAATTTCCTTTAAACTTGATATATTTAGCTCAGCTTCTTTTAGTGTGTTTGCAAATAATGTAATAGATTCATCAACAAGATTATTTATTAATTCTTCAAATATGTGGCGGGTAATTGAAAGCTGATAATCATTACTTCTAAATGTTAAATGTTCAGCAAATTCTTCATTATTTGATAAATATATTTTTGCATGACGAGCTATTGATAATAATTTAGTAATTTCATCATGATTCAAATCTTCAAATGAAGATTGTGATAAAAATTGATTGAGAAAATAATCGGCTATTTTAAAATCAAAATCATCACCACCTAATTGATTATCTCCACCTGTTGCAATAACTCTGAAAACTCCTTGTTTCATTTCAACAATTGAAGTATCAAAAGTTCCGCCACCAAGATCATAAATACCATAAAAGCCCTCTGATTTATCATCTAGGCCATAAGCTAAAGCAGCAGCAGTTGGTTCGTTGATTAATCTCAAAACATCAAGAGATGCAAGTTTTGCTGCCTGAATTGTAGCATTTCTTGCTGCATCATCGAAATAGGCAGGAACGGTGATAACACATTTGTTTAAGTCTTTTATCGCTAATTCTTTAAGGGCTAATTCTTTAATCTTGGCAAGAATTTTAGCTGATAATTCAATAGGAGTGATGGTTTTATTACCATATTTTAGATGAATTATATGAGTATTATCTTTGTTATGGTCAATAATACCCTTAAACCTTTCATAATCATCGCCTAAATCTTCAATGCCCTTGCCCATTAGGCGTTTAACTGATTCAAAGCTAAAATCTGCATCATCGTCTTTATTGCCTATAGTTATTTCATCATTTTTAAATGATATAATTGATGGAATCAGATGTTTTCCTTCATACTGAATTACTTTTATTGCATCATTATGACAATAAGCGCATACAGAATTTGTTGTGCCTAAATCAATTCCTATCGCATGCTCAAAGCTAATTTCTGGTTTTTGATCTAGAGGGTCATCTATGTCTAATAAATTCATATTCTTATTTTTTTCGAACTTTTTGATAATAGCTTAATTTGATAGTGTCAATTGCAGCTTTAAGATAATCCTCTTCTTTAAAATCATTAGCAATTTCTAAAAGAGTTTGTGAAATTTTAGCATTAATTTCATTATCTATTTGGTTTATTTCATCATCATTAGCTGCTTCTTCTTGAGCTTCTGTAATATCCATTATCTCATGAAGAAATTCATTTGAGTTTTTAAAATATTGATTTGGATTATTATCAAGATCAATATTATTGAGCTTCAAGATATATTTGCTTCTTAAATACTCATCTTTAAGAGTTTTATATGCATCATTAAGATAGCTGGCAAAATTTAAAGCTAAAGTTTGTTCAATTTCTGATTTTTTGACAAATAAATCTGGGTGAACTTTACTTTGCATATCAAGATATTTGTTTTTGCAATCACTAATGTTGATATCAAAGCTTATCGGGTAGCCAAATTTACTAAAATAATCAGTATTTGGCGTTAGGATTTTATCGCAATTTTGGCAAAAAATATTAGCTGCAGGATTATGATGCCTACAAAAAAAGCAAACTAATTGTTTGTTTTTTAAATCAGACATAAAAAGATTCTCCACATCCGCATCTGCCTTTTTCATTAGGGTTTTTAAAAACAAAGCCAGACTCAATTATTGTGTCATTATCGGATTTTTTAACTTGAAAATCCATAATTGTGTTAAAAATGAAAAGTGAAATTTTAGGATCAATAAATACATTAACTTCATCGCATTTAGCAATTTCATCATATTCAGTGATATTATCCTCAAGAGCATATTCAAGATTATATGTTAAGCCCGAACAGCCTTTAGTTTTAATACCGATTTTAATACCGAAACATTTTTGTTTTGGATGCGAATCAAGTCTTTTAACAACTCTATTAATTATTTCATCAGAGGCTTCTCTAGTGATTGTTAAGTAATCAACAATTTTATTATTATAAGGAGATTGTGCCTTATGATAATTAGTCATCAGTATCTTCGTTATTTTTGCTTTGATAATCAGTAATTGCAGCTTTTATAGCATCTTCAGCTAAAACTGAGCAGTGAATTTTAACAGGTGGAAGCGCTAATTCAGTCGCGATCTCAGAATTTTTGATCTTAGTTGCGTCATTTAAAGATTTACCAGTAAGTAATTCAGTTACAAATGAGCTAGATGCAATCGCAGATCCACAACCAAATGTTTTAAATTTTGCATCTTTGATAATTCCATCTTCTACTTCAATTTGTAATTTCATCACATCACCACATGCAGGTGCTCCAACTAAACCAGTACCAACTGATTTTTTACTTTTATCTAAGCTTCCAACATTTCTTGGGTTTTCGTAATGATCTAATAATTTTTTACTATATGCCATTTTTTACCTATAATTAATTAATGTTCTGACCATTGAATTTTATCAAGGTCTATTCCTTCTTGAACCATTTCCCAAAGAGGGCTTAGGTCTCGTAATTTATTAATTGCGCCAATGATTAAATCGCTAGCAAAATCAATCTCTTCTTGGGTTGTAAATCTACCAATGCCAAATCTAATCGAGGAGTGAGCCATCTCATCTTTAACACCAAGGGCTTTTAATACATATGAAGGCTCTAATGATGCAGAAGTACATGCCGATCCAGAAGATACTGCCAAATCCTTAATTGCCATCATTAATGACTCACCTTCAATATATGCAAAAGAAATATTTAAGTTTCCATGATATCTTTGGTTTTCATCGCCATTAAGATAAATATCAGGAATATTTTTCTTTAATTTTTGATAAAAATTATTTGCTAGAGTTTTGATTCTTTCATTTTCGGATTGCATATTCTTTGATGCAATCTCTGCCGCTGCACCAAATCCGACAATTGTTGCTGTTGGAAGTGTGCCTGATCGCATTCCACGTTCTTGACCACCACCAGAAATCAAAGGAGAAATTCTTACTCTTGGTTTACGTCTTATATATAATGCGCCAATACCTTTAGGACCATAAATTTTATGAGCTGAGATACTCATTAGGTCAATATTCATTTCTTCAACATCAATAGGTATTTTGCCAAATGCTTGAGCAGCATCAGTATGGAAGAAGATACCGTTTTCACGACATAATTTACCAATCTCTTTTAGGGGTTGGATAACGCCAATTTCATTGTTAACTGCCATGATTGAAATGATAGCAGTTCTATCGGTAATAGCGTTTTTTAATTCATCTAAATCAATTATACCATTTTTCTGAACAGGTAAAAAAGTCGATTTGAAACCTTTCTGTTCTAGGTATCTTGCAGATTCAAGAACACATTTATGCTCAGTTGTTAGAGTAATTATATGATCTTTTTGATCTTTGTAAAACTCTGCAACACCCTTAATCGCAATATTATTTGATTCAGTAGCTCCAGATGTAAAAATTATTTCTTTGGGATTAGCTCCAATTAAATTCGCTATCTGTTCTCTGGCAATATCAATCGCTTCCTCAGCTACCCATCCAAATGAATGGCTTCTAGAATGTGGGTTGCCAAAATTCTCAGTTAAATATGGCATCATCGCATCTAATGCTTTTGGATCGAGCGGTGTGGTAGACTGATAGTCAAGATAAATTGGTTTTTTAATTGCTTTGTTCATATGAATTTAAATTATTTATATAATTATTATATTTGTCTTTTAGGTTTGCTATAGAGATATTTTTAAGATAGCTTGATACATGATCGCTTAAATCTTCAAGAAAAAAATGACTCGAACATTTGTGTTTATAATTATGAATACAAGAATGGCTGCCCTTACATGAAGTGATGTTGCATGATTCGTTAACAGCGTTAAAAATATCAATAAGAAATAATTCCTCTGGATCTTTAGCGAGAATATAACCACCACCAGGGCCTTTTATAGATTTAACTAATTGCTTTTTTTTAAGATCTTGGAAAATTTGGCTTAAGAAAGCCAGTTTTATATTTTGATCAACTGCAACTTGCT